>CALZGT010000101.1 GCA_945787235.1 uncultured Prevotellaceae bacterium | reverse complement strand
GTGGGGGCTCATACGCACGCCAACATCACCACAGGACTGGCTGAGAACAAGTTCGGCATTGCCATGGAGGACATGGAGAAGGTCATCAGACTGGCGCAGGGGATGAAGAACGTGGAATATGTAGGTCTGCATTTCCACATCGGAAGCCAGCTGCTCGTCATGGATGACTTCGTACAGCTCTGCCAGCGCATCAACGAACTGCAGGCACAGCTGGACAAGGCGGGCATCGCCATCCCTCACATCAACGTGGGCGGTGGACTGGGCATTGACTACCAGGATCCTGACGGGCATCCCATTCCCGACTTCAAGGCGTACTTCGATACCTACGCCCAGGGACTCACGCTCCGCGAGGGACAGCAGCTGCACTTCGAACTGGGTCGTTCCGTAGTGGGTCAGTGTGGCTCGCTCATCACCAAGGTACTCTATGTCAAGGAGGGTTCCGTCAAGAAGTTTGCCATCGTGGATGCGGGATTCACGGACCTCATCCGTCCGGCTCTCTATGACGCTTACCATTGCATCCAGAACATCAGTTCACCGGAAGCCCCCCTGGAGAAGTACGACGTTGTGGGTCCCATCTGTGAGTCCAGCGATGTCTTCGTCAAGGACTACGAGATGCCGCAGACATGCCGCGGAGAACTCCTGGCCATCCGCTCTGCCGGAGCCTACGGGGAAATCATGGCCTCACAGTACAACTGCCGTGCCTTGCCCAAGGGGTACTGCAATCTGTAAGAACTTAAGTCTGAAGGTATGTTGAACCGCCATTTATTCCCTCGATGTCATTGCTGAGCATCCTCATTACATCACTCTGCCTCCTGGTTTGGATAGCATCCATGTACCGTAACTGGGCGTATGGCAGGATAAAGAGCACCATAGAGCAGGCTAGGGCTCTGGTTCCACAGGAATCAGAGTTGCCTGCTCTCAGCGTTGTGGTCATAGCGCATAACCAGAGTCATGAGTTGCGCAGCAACCTGCCTCTCATCCTGAACCAGATATACCGCAAGTTCGAGGTCATCGTGGTTGATATGAATTCCAAGGATGACACCAAGGAACTGCTGGAGCATCTGGAAGAGGACCATGCGAACCTGCACCATACCTTTACGCCTGCTACATCACGCGACATCAGCCGGCAGCGACTGGCCATCACGTTGGGTATCAAGGCAGCTACCAACGATTGGATAGTGCTCACGCAGGCGGACTGCACACCCATCTCGCACCTCTGGCTCCGACGTATGGCGGAGACGCTCAACGCTCACCGGGCGGCACGGATGGTGGTGGGCTACACACGCTACAACAAGGCACAGGACTACACGGAGCGGCGCATGCGCTTCTTCCGCTTCTGGCAGCAGATGCTCAACCTGAACTACGCTCTCAGGGAGGGTGCCTACCAGCACGATGGCACCAACCTGCTCTACAGCAAGGAACTCTTCCTCAGTCACCAGGGCTTTGCCTCACACAGCACGCTCCAGACGGGGGCCACGGAAATCATGGTGAACCAGCACAGTACGCCACACAACACGGCAGTGTGCCTCCACCCGGAAAGCATCATGGAGCAGAACATGCTGCACCGCAAACACTGGAAGCAGGACCGCCTCTTCTTTCAGGAGACGAGGAGGCACTTCACACGCAAGTGGCACTTCCGCATGCGTTACGCAGGCAGTGTCCTGCTACATGCCATGTGGGTGCTGTCCATGATGCTGACCATAGGTTTCTTTCTGTCACAGAAGAACTACATCGCCTCTGCCGTCTTCCTGCTGCTCTGGCTCACCCATTTCGTGTACCAGGGCATGAAGGTCAGCAAGAGTTACCAGTTGCTGGAGAATGCCCGAATCAACTATTTCTCGGTGGCTTGGTTCATCCATCTCATCCCTTTCTGGGACACGAAAGCCTGGCTCAGGCACTTGTTCACCCAGAAACGTAAGTTCCGCAAGAGGTACATTTAGCACAATGGCACAGGCCTGCATTTCCTCATTTTTTATCATTTCATTCAAAAAACAATTCTTTCACATGCACAGTTTTAAGCAGACCCTCACCTACTCTTTCTTACTGGTTGGTATCATCGTACTGGCATCCTGCCAACAGGACCCCACACTGGCCGAACAGTCTCACGGGGCTTGGTTCGACAACACCTTCATCGGATGGTGCCTCAACAACCTGAACAAATACTGGGTCATCATGCTCCTAATGACCATCGAAAGCAGTTTCATACCTTTCCCAAGCGAAATCGTGGTCATTCCAGCGGCGTATCTTTCGGCTGCTTCCACGACAGCGGCAATGACAGCCACGACGGCACCTCCCAGCGACCTGAACCTGTATCTCATCGTACTCTTCGGCACGCTGGGTTCCATTCTGGGTGCGCTCATCAACTACGCGCTCTCCGTATGGCTGGGCCGTCCCATCATCTACAAGTTTGCCAACAGCCGACTGGGACATGTCTGCCTGCTGGACGAGGAGAAGGTTCACAAGTCGGAACAGTACTTTGACAAGCATGGCGCCATGGGTACGTTCTTCGGACGACTCGTGCCTGCCGTGCGTCAGCTCATCAGCATCCCTGCCGGTCTCTCGCGCATGAACATCTTCAAGTTCGTGGCTTACACCGCACTGGGCTCTGCACTCTGGAACTCCATCCTGGCAGCCATGGGTGCCTACCTGGCTACCATCGTCAGCTGGGAACAGCTCGACCAGAAAATCGAGGAATACAGCACTCCCTTGAAATATGCCATGCTGGGACTGGGCGCACTCATCGTCCTCTATCTTGTATGGCAAGGCATGAAGGCTCCCAAACAGAAAAAATGATGCAGCACAAGAGACTCCTGACAGCCATCCTTGTGGGGCTTTGCGCGTCGTGCGTGCAGGCCCAACTGCTGGATGAAATGTTCACCGAGAACTGCTCGCTGGACTCACTCACACCGCACTCACTGCGCATAGAGGTGGAAGCGGCCGGATTCTTCCACGACAATGAATACCAGTCGGAATGGCAGAGCGGATATACGTTGCCCGGCGTACGCATCATCCCTCACCTGGCATACAACCCGCTTTCACGCATCAACATCGAGGCTGGTGCTTCCATGCTGTTGTTCAACGGGGCCAACCGCTATCCCAATTTCGCCTACCACGACATTGCCACCTGGAAGGGCAACCAGTACCAGTCGGGGTGCCACATCCTGCCCTGGGTCAGGTTGCAGGCTTCTCTCAAGCACCTGGACATCGTGGTGGGTAACATCTACGGAGGTGCCAACCACGGAATCATCATGCCGCTCTTCAATCCTGAACAGAACCTGAGTGCGGACCCGGAGATGGGCTTCCAGCTGAGGCTGCACCGCCCGCACATCCTCCTGGACACCTGGATGAACTGGCAAAGTTATATCTTCGAGACGGACAGTCACCAGGAAGCCTTTACCGTGGGCAGTACGGCGCGGATTCTGTGGGGAAAGAGGAAGGAAGCAAAACCACAGAAGACGCTGTCGTTCTATTCTCCCGTCCAACTGGTCATACAGCACCGTGGAGGGGAACAGGACGAGACGAAGATGGGGGTACAGACGCTCTGCAACGCCTCGGCAGGTGCAGGGATGCGCTGGAACAGTGGCAGCAAACTCGACTACCTGGATGCACAGCTCAACGCCATGGCATCGTATCAGCAGGCAGGGATGCTATGGCCTTTTGAACTGGGTTTTGCCTGGCATGCGGGACTCAACACGCATTGGTTCAGGCATCTGAACGTGGGTCTTGACTACCAGCATGCCCCCAAGCAGTTCGTCAGCCTCTACGGTAATCCTTTCTTCAGCACCGTTTCCTTGAAGAACGGGGGCACCAGGATACAGGAGGATGGGTCACTGAGGGGTGAGTATGCACACCAGTATGAGGGCACGCAAGTCCTGCGTCTGGGTGTGGACTACCAATACACCTTTGCCAAGGCATATACGCTGGGAGCGGCCGTAGAAGCCTTCTCTCTCCACTCAGGACCATGTCTGAAGGCTGGTACACAGGACCATACGGGTGCAGCGAAGCGACATGAACTGAATTTTTCCTTTGGCATCTACTTCCGTGTCTCACCCAGCATCTTGCTCAAGAAATTTTAGAATGACAAAGCGATTCGCCCCCGTGCTGCGGGGGGATTCGTGGTTCATGAGGCATAGGCAAAATGTATCTATACCTCTAATGTCATAAAGTCCCAGGCCAGATGAATGCCTTCGGGCAACTGGGCATCTGTCTCGGCATGAAGTCCTGCATGGTGGCTCATGTGGATGATATAGGTAGTGGGCGAACCCAGGCGACGACTCAACTGTATCGCCTCGTCGATGGTCTGATGGGTGGGATGGGGCTCCTGACGCAACCCGTTCACGATGAGGAGTTTGAGGTCTTGCAGCAACTCCAGTTCTGTCTCTGGCATGGTCTTCATGTCGGTGATATATCCCACGTCACCGATGCGGTACCCCAGGATAGGCAACTGGCCATGCATCACCTGAAGGACCGTGACCTCCACGTCACCGAGGGTGAAATGGTCATGGGGTTTGACTTCCTCCAGCTGGAGTTGGGGCACACCCGGATAGACGTTTCTCACCAGACAGTACGGCAGGCGTTCACGCAGGTGCCGGGCGGAATAAGAATCTGCATACAGCGTGAGTTTCTTCAGGTAGCTGAAGGGACGCAGGTCATCAATGCCGCCCACATGGTCGTAGTGCTCATGGGTGATGAGACAGGCATCGATGGCTTTGCGCATACCGATGTGAAGCATCTGTTCGCGGAAGTCGGGGCCGCAATCTACCAGAAGGGTGGTTTTCTCGGTCTCGAAGAGTGCGGAGCAACGCAGTCTCCTGTCGCGGGGGTCTGAGCTGGTACACACCGCACACTGACATCCTATCTGTGGTACTCCCGTTGAAGTACCCGTTCCCAGTATCGTTATCTTCATGCTTTGATTCCTTGATGTTCAGACAATGAAATTCACCTCGGGCTGGATGGCTATGCCAAACATATCCTGCACATCCTTCTGGATGGTTTCGCACAACCGCACGATGTCTGCTCCTGTGGCCCCTCCCCTGTTGACCAGGACAAGGGCCTGCCTTTCATATACCCCGGCAGGTCCCAGGTTGCGTCCCTTCCATCCTGCCTGCTCGATGAGCCAGCCGGCAGGAATCTTCACGTGACAACTGTCTATGTCGTAGTAGGGCATATGGGCATACTGCTGTTGCAATGCCTCACACACGCTTCTATCCACTACGGGATTCATGAAGAAACTGCCCGCATTACCCCACACCTTTGGGTCTGGCAGTTTGGTATCGCGCATCTCCCGGATGACATTACGCAGCTTCATGGCCGTAAGTTCCTCACCCAGGGCTTTGGCCTGCGAGGCCAGTGCACCATATTCTAGTCGGGGAACAAAACGCTTGTGTAGCTGAAACATCACTCGCGTCACGGCAAATCGTCCCCGGTAGGCATCACTTTTCATGAGACTGTAGCGATAGGCGTACTGCATCTCGTCGCAGGTGAAGGTGCGAGGTTCCAGGCTCTGCAGGTCGATGCAATATACTTCCTTCACCACATCCTTGACCTCGGCACCATAGGCCCCTATGTTCTGTACGGCAGCGGCTCCCACCTCTCCGGGTATGGCCGTCAGGTTTTCTACGCCGAACCATCCTCTGGCAATGGCGGTTGCCACGAAATCATCCCACACCATGCCCGCTCCTACACAGACCTTCACATGGTCTTCTGCTTCCTCTACTACCTGCAGGTCACGCATCGTATTGTGCAGCACCAGTCCTTCATAGTCATGGAGAAACAGAAGGTTGCTTCCCTGCCCTATATGCAGGATGCGCAGCGGTGCCTCAGAGCAGTTACCATGCTCCGTCCTCACCTGCCGCAGAATGTCTCTGAGTGATTCTTCGGAATCATATTCAGCAAGCCACTTTGCCTTAACCTGTATTCCGAAAGTATTGTGGGCAGTCAAATCTTTGTCTTTTACCAGCATATTGTTCTACCGATTAATTCTGTTATTTATATAGAGCACAGTTTCTTCCTATTGACCAGTCTTCTGTCATCAGTCTTCAATCTTCTGTCATCAGTCTTCAATCTTCTGTCACCTATCGTCTGTCTTTTATTTCCTGAACCACACATCTCTACCGTTCAGTTCTCTATCTCGGTCAGCATCCACTCTTCGCCTTCCTTTTCGAAAGTGAGCACGTCCATCATACCGTTGCCAATGCCACACTTCACCATGACGCAACGTCTGTCCAGCGATGCAGCAGGCAGTATGGCAGCCTTCTCACTTCCCTCATCAACCATTCTGCCGTATTCTATTACCATGAATCTGTCCTGTGGCAAGACGGGAGAAAAGACGGGAAACTGGTCGGCATCAATACTGCCCTCGATGATTTCCCCCTCATAGTCTTCATCCTCAAGATAGACAGTCAAAGGGTGTTTCACGTGACTGGCCTGATAGAGGGTATCATTGGCAAACTGCTGGTAGAAATGCATGAAGTCCGACTGTACAAAGGTGGTGAGGGGATGTTTCATCAGGCTCTTCACCATCCACTTCCCCTCCTCACGGCTACAGTAGAGACTGCTGACCATGGACGACAACAGACTGACGAGGTGGATACGAGCCTGCTGGGCACAACTCGATGGGTCAGTGGCCAGGTCATTGATGTCAGGGAGGAGGAGCACGAAATAGTCTTGCTCCACATCCTGCAGGAGCTTACGGAAATCATGGATGTCACGCACTTCTGTGCCACCCACCTCTACAGCGTCACATACGGGCAGGGGTAGCTGCACACGTTCGGACTGGAATTTCCGGTTGTGCAGAAAGTCAAAGAGAAAGTCGTTGAAGTTCTCATCGACCGAAACAGCCGGCTCTTCCTCCACGACCTCATAGGCAAGGGTGTCCAGTTCGATCGAATCGCATGCCTGTAGCACGGAATCGACCCACCGCTCATCGGCCGTCTGCATACCTCCGTGACACGACACTGTAACCAGGAGCAAACTGACAGAGAATACGATGAAAACACGGGGCAATGGCTTGAAAAACTCACCTTTGATATGCATATCTTTATTATTATACACAAAATTACACTTTTATTTCGACATAGAGACCCAAATTCGGAAATAAATGCGTATCTTTGCATGAAAATACGTAAAACAGCAAAGTATGCTACAGAAAATAGAACAACTCATGCAGGAAGTGGCCGCACTGAAAGCCGCCACAGCACAAGAGGCTGAAGACCTCCGCATCAAGTACCTCAGCAAGAAAGGCATTGTCAACGAACTCATGACAGAGTTCCGTAACGTGCCAGCAGAGCAGAAGAAAGAGGTGGGAATGAAAATCAATGAACTAAAGCAGGCTACCCTCGAACGCATCAATGCACTCAAGGAGGCCGTGGCCAGCCAGGAGCAGGCGGGCGATGACCTGGACCTGACCCGTACGCCCTACCCCGTACGACTGGGTACCCGCCACCCACTCACCATCGTCAAGAATGAGATTGTTGATA
Source organism: uncultured Prevotellaceae bacterium (assembly GCA_945787235.1). Taxonomy (GTDB): domain Bacteria; phylum Bacteroidota; class Bacteroidia; order Bacteroidales; family Bacteroidaceae; genus Physcousia. The sequence continues at coordinate 968 of CALZGT010000101.1, read as the reverse complement.
TCTTCTCACGCCTCGGTTTCGTACTGGCCGAAGGTCCTGAAGTGGAGGATGACTGGCACGTATATTCCAGCATGAACTTCGCAGATGACCACCCAGCACGCGACATGCAGGACACCTTCTTCGTGGAGTCACATCCCGACATCATCCTGCGTTCGCATACCAGTTCCGTACAGGCCCGCGTCATGGAGAAGCAGCAGCCTCCTATCCGTGTCATCTGCCCGGGACGTGTGTATCGCAATGAGGCCATCTCAGCCCGTGCCCACTGTTTCTTCCACCAGGTAGAGGGTCTATACATCGACAAGAACGTAAGTTTCACGGACCTCAAGCAGGTGCTCCTCCTCTTTGCACAGGAGATGTTCGGTCCCGATACCAAGATACGTCTTCGTCCCTCCTATTTCCCCTTCACGGAACCCAGTGCAGAAATGGACATCTCATGCCACCTGTGTGGAGGAAAGGGCTGCTCATTCTGCAAGCACACCGGATGGGTAGAGATACTCGGTTGCGGCATGGTGGATCCTGCCGTACTGGAAGCCAACGGCATTGACAGCACGCAATATACCGGCTATGCCTTCGGTATGGGTATCGAGCGTATCACCAACCTCAAATATCAGGTCAAGGACCTCCGCATGTTCTCAGAGAATGACAAGCGATTCCTCGATGAATTTACCTCAGCCAACTGATTACAGAGCCCAGAAGCAAGCACAATAACACAAGGGCAGCCACCTAAACGATGGCTGCCCTTGTGTTTTGCATCAAAAAGGCATCCCCTACCACCCTGTATGCTGCGACCTGGTCGCAGCACACATCTCTTCCATTTCTCATCTCTCTCGATGTGTCTGTCATTTGTCCACTGTGCGCCGATCCATTCTCCCATCATAAGGCCACTATACGTCCATCAATCGTGCGCACATAAAACGCAAAAGACCCTCCAGAATTGCTTCTGAAGGGTCTTGCTGAAAACGGCGGCT
>CALZGT010000100.1 GCA_945787235.1 uncultured Prevotellaceae bacterium | reverse complement strand
TTCAGTAACTAACGGAGCAAGGTATTCCCAACTCCCTTACACGCCCACCGATGGCATCGAGTTCCTCCCGGCTGGCTTTCTCCAGCAAGGGAGAAGGCGTCTCGCGGTCGATGGTGTAGATGGCCACCATCCTGGGCCGGATGCAGCCGAGTGCCTCCAGCCAGGGAGCGATGAATTCCTCCTTGCAGTTGTTTACGTCCTCCCCCTCGTGGGTACCCTTCATGAACATCGTCTGGATGGTGATGCGCTCATGCAGTTCCGTGAGCCACTTCATCTGTTCCTCCACGCTGTAGTGCCCACAGGGGCGGTCCACCCTGCGGATGTATTCCTCAGATACGGTGTCCAGTTTCAGGAGTATGTTGTCGAAACAGAACAAAGCCTTGCGAACCTCCTCAAGGTGGATGCGTGTGGCGTTGCTCAGCAGGCTCATCCTGGCCTGTGGAAAATATTGGTCTCGTAGGGCAGCCACGTCCAGCGCAATCCGTGCAAAGTCAGGGTGCAGGGTAGGTTCGCCATTGCCGGCAAAGGTCAGGACGTCGGGAGCCGGTCCGTGCTCTTTCATCTCTTTCAGGCGGCTTTCCAGCGTCTGCCTCACCTCCTCTGCGGTGGGCAGTTTGGCGTGAGCCCTGTGGCTGGCATTATAGCCGCACTCGCAGTAGATGCAGTCGAAGGAACACACCTTGCCGTCGGAAGGCAGCAAGTTGATGCCGAGTGAGACACCCAGGCGCCGGCTGTGCACGGGGCCGAAGACGGGTGAAGGGTAGATGACTGTGCTCATTGTCGTGAGTTTTTTGTATGTGGAGGCACAAAGCCCGCAATTCGGGTGCAAAGATACAAATATTATTTGTACCCCGTTCCCTTTTTAAGAAACTTTTAGGCTTCTTGACCTCCGTTTTCCTTCTGCCAGCCCCTTTTGAACTAAAGCAGGCGGTACATACCGCCGTTCATCAACCTTACTACCCCACGCATCTCCAGTCCCATGAGTAGGGAAGAAAGTCTCCCGACGGGAATCCCCGTCTCTGCGGCCAGCTGGTTCATGGCCTTTCCCTCCGTTCCTTGCAGCCTGTCAGCCACCCGTTGTTCTTCTGCTGACAACTCCACGAAAAGTTGCCGCTGGACGGGCTGCATCCTGCGTGCCTTACGGCTCTCCTCCGTCTCCCAGCCCAAAGTCTCCAGCACGTCCTGTGCCGAGGTGATGAGATGGGCCTGATTCTGGCGGATGAGTTTGTGGCATCCTTCCGAAGTCTCGTCGTGGATACGTCCGGGGAAGGCGAACACCTCACGCCCGTAGTCGTTGGCAATCCTGGCCGTGACGAGCGAACCTCCCTTGGAGGCACTCTCCACCACGATGGTGGCATCCGCCATGCCTGCCACGATGCGGTTTCGTGCCAGGAAGTTCACCCTGTCCATGGGGGTGCCCGACATGTACTCCGTCAGCAGGCCACCCAGTGAGAGCATCTCCTGGGCTGTGCCCTGGTGCATGCGTGGATAAATCTGGTTCATGCCGTGGGCCAGGACCCCCACCGTCGATAAGCCGTGCTGCAGCGACTGGCGGTGTGCATTGATGTCAATGCCGTAGGCCAGTCCGCTCACCACGAGGCAGTCTGGTAGCTGTCGGGAGAGTTCCTCCATGAACTCCCTGCACAGGTCCTTGCCATACTCGCTGCATCTGCGTGTGCCCACCATGCTGATAATGTGGGGGCAGTTCAGGTCAACCGTACCTCTGTAGTAGAGAACCAGGGGAGCATCTGGACAGTTCCTCAACCTGGCCGGGTACTCCGCATCATCGAAGCACAGGCATTTGATGTGCTTGCTTTCTGCCCATTCCAGTTCCTGTCGGGCACGTGACAGCAGTTCTTCCATCCGGCTCAGGTTCTCCAGCAGCAAGGGAGACACCTCGGGTAAGAGGGCCTTGAGGTCATTCCTGTGCTCGAAGAGGGCTTCTGCCGACCCCACACTGTCAAGCAGGATGCGTTGGTTCAAGCAGTTCAGCCGTGGCACCATGGTCAGTGCCATCATGTATAATGGGGAAGTCATGGTTGTTCGGGGAAAAAGATGTCGTCCAGTTCCTGGCACGACCGCATGAGCTGGCCGTGGAGCATGCACACGGTATCTACGCGTGCCTTGACGACGAGCTTCTCGTCGGGCAGACGGTAGATGTCCTGGAAAAAGACATATTTAATGCCTTCGCGCTCCAGCCTGAGGCGGCAGACAAACTCGTCACGGCTTCTGAGGGGAGTCTTGAAGTCGATGGCTATGCGGGCCACCACGGCATCTATGCCTTTGTTATGGAGGTCGGCAAAGCTCACTCCGTGCTCGAGCAGGAACTCGTGACGGCAGTGCTCCGTGTAGTGCTGGTAGTTGGCGTTGTTTACAATGCCCTGAAGGTCACACTCATAGTCGCGCACCTTCATCTTCAGTTCGTATTGATAGGTCATGTTGAGAGGGTTTGAGGTTGTTGAGCGGGGAGAAGGATGGGGGGGGAGGGGACTCGGCGACCTGGTCGCCGAGAACGGGGATTCGTGAGGCGGCTTTCCTCGCACAGCTCGTGGTTCATTGTTAATTGTTCGTGGTTCATTGTTTTGTTGATGGGGGGAGGGCACGTTTTAGGAATTCATAACCAAAGCGACAACGAAGGCAGTCCTTGCGGTCACAGTATTCCTTTTTTAACTGTATCAGGGCTTGACTGTCGGCTGCCGTATCGACCTTGATGCCACAGTCGCGCCACTGACGCATGATGTAGTTGTCCTCCGCTTTCAGTTGCTCCAGGAGACTGAAGGCACGTTCCTCGTAGGGCTCCTCGTTATGGTAGCGACCGTAGGCGTAGAGCACGGGCACCACGGTGTTGATGAGAAGCAGGTTGATGGTCTTCTTCGTGAGTCCCTTCATGACAAAGCAGTCTTGCAGGGAGGATATATCCCTGGCATCGAGTAGGTTGGAAAGTCCGATGGAATCACGCTGATAGAGTTGTGCCAACTGCAGGATGCGCACGTGAGGGAAGTTCTGCGGACGTGTGCGCATATAGCGCCAGTCCTTCTCCTGGAGCCGCTCCGTCAGGGAGAACTTATGTGCCAGGTAGGCATATTCCTTCTCCAGTGCCTCATCGCCGACCTTACCCAGCAGTCCTGCCGTACCGAGAAACAATGCATTCAGCTGGAAGAGATTGTCTCGGTGCTTTCCGGCCGCATGGAGAGGCAGCATCCTGCCCCAGCGCTCGAAGACCTCCCCGTTGAGGGAGAATCCGAAACTCCGTGCCAGCGTCACCATGAGCGCATGAGCCCAGTCGCCCCTCATGTCCTCCACGTAGTCGAGGATCCGCTGTGAGCGAGCCATGAGTCTCTCCATGAGCAAGGCATCCATCCAGCTGGACTTTAGGAGCGGCGGGAAGGAAGGAACCTGGCGGTGGCAACGCGGGTAGTCCATCGTGGTGAGCAGTTCCTCGTAGCCCTGCAGGAGCGCGTCAGGCAGTTCCAGGACCAGCTGGGGAGGCTGCTTTCCCCCCTGTGTCCTCACCTCCATGTCGGCCTGGGTCGTGACGTGCAGTATCACGTTGTCGTAGGCACTGTCCAGGTGGTGTCCGTGGCGGAACCAGTCCGAGGAGCGCAGATGAATCTCCACGTTGCCCGCCCACATCGTGTCACCGATGCGCACCTTGGCATTGAAGAAGTCCGGCCCCGCATCGCGGTTGCTCTGTCCGGTATCCACGATTTCCACGCTTCGTCCATCCGTTGTGAAGAGTTCTTTCAGCGGTAAAATGCGGTGTTTCCAGGCATAATGAAGGAGTTTTTCCATCTACTTTGGCGTTATGCGCGTTAAATAATGTACAAAAGTAGTCATTTTTGCGAAAAAAACGCTATCTTTGCGCGAAAAATTTTGTGAAAAGATGAAAATAGCATTGATTGGATACGGAAAAATGGGCCGCATGATAGAGCAGATAGCCCTGCAGCGCGGTCACGAGATTGTGAGCATCATAGACATAGACAACCAGGAAGAGTTCGGCAGCGAAGCCTTCCGCAGTGCCGATGTAGCCATCGAGTTCACCACCCCCTGGACAGCCTACGACAACTACCTGAAGGCCTGGGCGGCCGGAGTGAAGGTGGTGAGCGGTTCTACGGGATGGATGAAGGAACACGGCGAGGAAGTGCGTCACGCCTGCGAGCAGGAAGGCAAGACCCTCTTCTGGGCGAGCAACTTCAGTGTCGGCGTAGCCATCTTCAACGCCGTGAACCGCTATCTGGCACGCATCATGAACCAGTTTCCGCAGTACGACGTGAACATGGTGGAGACGCACCACGTACACAAGCTGGACGCCCCGTCGGGAACGGCCATCACCCTGGCCGAAGCCATCGTGGAGGAACTGGACCGCAAGGAGCGCTGGGGACTGCACGAGACGGCAGAGGGCGTGCTCCGCATCGACGACATCAGGCGCAAGGAAGTGCCCGGCATCCACACCATCACCTACGATTCCCCTGAGGACCTCATTACCATCACCCATGATGCCCATTCGCGCCAGGGCTTTGCCTTAGGTGCCGTCCTGGCCGCGGAGTACACCTCCCAGCACCAGGGACTCCTCACTACAAGCGATTTGTTCCAGTTCTAAGAAAACCGTCATGACATACAAGTATAAGAAACCTACGCGCAATCAGATTGTCAAGTGCTGCCTCGTCGTGGCAGCCTACATCGCCTTCCTCGTATGGATAGAATCCTGGTGGGGCATCGTGGCCTTGCCCTTCATCATAGACAACTACATCACCAAGTTCATCAACTGGTCCTGGTGGAAAGACAGCGAGAGCCCCGTCACCCGGTTCGTGATGAGCTGGGTCGATGCCATCGTCTTTGCCCTCGTAGCCGTGTATTTCGTCAACATCTACTTCTTCCAGAACTACACCATCCCCAGTTCCTCGCTTGAGAAGAGCCTCCTGGTGGGCGATTACCTGATGGTCAGCAAGTCCAGCTACGGTGCCCGCGTGCCACAGACCCCCCTTCACATGCCCCTCTGCCAGCACACCCTGCCCCTGAATCTGGGCAAGAGTTACCTGGAGTGGATCAAGTGGGACTACAAGCGCATCCATCCCGAGCGCATCCCTGTCAACGACATCGTGGTGTTCAACTATCCCGCCGGCGACACCATCCTCACCAGCCAGTCCTACCAGACGGAGTACTACAGCATCCGTTCCCAGTATGGCGAGATGCTGTATGCCCAGTATTTCGGCCGTGTCAATGCCGACACCCTCTCCCCCCTGGCCCAGTGGAAATACCACCAGACCTGCGATGTCCTAGGTTCCGACTTCCTTCACCAGCGTCCCAATATGTTCGGCGAGGTGCCGGCCATCAGTGACGAGTATGGCAACACCATGAACATCCGCAGGGAGTTCGGTGAAGTAGATTGGCGTCCTGTCGATCGCCGCGAGAACTACGTGAAGCGCTGTGTGGGCGTACCGGGCCAGATGCTCCACATCAAGGACCGCATCGTCTATCTGGACGGCAAGCCCAACAAGGAACCCGACAACGTGCAGTACTGCTACCGCATGGAACTCAAGCAGCGCATCCCTGAGTCGCTGGCCGAGACGCTGCAGCTGAGCAACGAGTCGCTGGAGTCGCTCCACAGTTACGGAGAGATACCCCTCACCCATGAGGCCTACGTCACCTTCAAGAACCGCACAGACCTGGTGAGCAGCATCGAGGTGTCGCCCGAGGAAGACCACGGCCTCTACCCCTGGAGCGGTTACCACCACTGGACGCGTGACAACTACGGTCCGCTTTGGATTCCGGCCCGCGGCGAGCAGATACCCGGTGGGCTGAACCTTGACAACCTGCCCCTCTACGAGCGTCTCATCTCCGTGTATGAGGGCAATGACCTCAAGGTCACCGAGGACGGCCGCATCCTCATCAACGGCAAGGAGGCAGACAACTACACCTTCCGCATGGACTACTACTGGATGATGGGCGACAACCGCCACCGTTCGGCCGACTCCCGCTATTGGGGCTTCGTGCCCGAAGACCATGTGGTGGGCAAGCCCCTGCTCATCTGGTTCAGCACCAACCCCGACAAGGGCTTCTTCCAGGGCATCCGCTGGGAGCGACTCTTCCGCTGGGTCGATAACATCAAGTAAGTATGAGGTGCAAGCTGGTCATGAGCCTGCTGGCACTCGCAGGCATACTGCTGCTCCTGGCACGTCTGTGCGTCTATGACGTAGTGACGGTGCCGGAGACCAGCCTGTGCCCCAAGGCGGGATGTATGGTGCTCGTGGACCGATGGGCGTATGGCTACCGCCTGCCCTGGAAGGCATCCCGACGCCTCTCCTACGCACAGGCCGGGGTGGGGCAGTGGGTCACCTACAACGAGCCCGTCCGTGAGCGAGGGGAGCAGCCCGACACGACGGCCATCTGCATCGGACGCGTGGCCGCCGCCCCCGGCGATACCATCTGGTACAACAACGAGACGGGGCGCATCTCCATCCTTGCAGATGCCCCCAACGGTTTCACGCATCCCCTCATCGTGCCCCGGCGCGGCCAGCTGATACCCATCACCCCCGACAACATACGCTTCTACGCCATCACCATCATGCGCCACGAACCCGTCAAGGCATCCGTCGTGGATGGCCGGCTCTGCGTGAACGGCAAGATGGTGGGCCGTTATCTCTTCCAGAACGACTACTACTGGGTGGTGACCGGACATCCCAAGGTGACGCCCGATTCCCGCCTCTTCGGCTTCGTTCCCCACGTGAGTCTCATCGGCCGCATCGAATAAATCCCAGCCCTCATGGTCATTCCTACCACCTATCTCGGTCCCATACCCCTTTATGCTTCCATGCTGCACGCAGGCAGCGTGGAGGTGGAACAGCATGACCACTACGTGAAGCAGACCTTCCGCAACCGCTGTGTCATAGCTGGTCCCAACGGGACGCAGACGCTGACCATCCCCGTAGAGAAGGGTCACACGCCGAAATGCCTCATGCGAGACCTGCGCATCAGCGACCACGGCAACTGGCGTCACCTGCACTGGAATGCGCTGGAGTCCAGCTATGGCAAGTCCCCCTTCTTTGAGTTCTATGCCGATGACCTCCGCCCCTTCTATACGGAGCACCGATGGACATTTCTGGTCGATTTCAACGAGGAATTGATGCACCTCATGCTGGACCTCATGGACGTTGAAGTTCCTCTCTCGCGTACCGCAAGCTATGCGGCAGCCGACCTCTCACGCTGGGCAGAACCCTGTGCCCTGTCATCCCTGCCTTTCCGCCCCTACTACCAGGTCTTCGCCCAGCGGCACGGTTTCCTGCCCCATCTCAGCATCATCGACCTGCTGTTCAACATGGGGCCTGAATCCGTGCTGGTGTTGGGAGACACGCCGCCTTGCAACCCTTGACCCGCCGTTCAGCCCCCCGCACCTCAACAAACCACAATTTTTATATCATGCTTTTGGACTTACATACCCATACCCTGGCCTCAGGCCATGCCTACAACACCCTCATGGAGATGGCCCGTGCGGCCTCGGAGAAAGGACTCCGCTACCTCGGCATCACGGAGCATGCCCCCAGCATCCCCGGCAGTTGCGACCCCATCTATTTCCGCAATCTCCATGTCGTACCCCGCGAACTCTTCGGCGTGAAGCTCCTTTTGGGAGCCGAACTCAACATACTCGACACCCACGGCACGCTCGACCTTGACGAGTGGTACTACGAGCATTGCCTCGACCTGCGCATAGCAGGCATACACCGCCTGTGCTGGCAGGGAGGCACGGCGGAGGAGAACACCCAGGGTATGATAGCTGCCATACGCAATCCGTATGTCAACATCATCAGCCATCCAGGCGACGGCACGGCGGAGCTGCTCTTCGAACCCATTGTCTTGGCCGCCAAGGAGTGCCACACGCTGTTGGAAATCAACAACTCTTCCTTCAAGCCGGCACGAGGACTGGGTGCATCCCACCGCAACTACGCCGAGATACTGCGCCTCTGCAAGCGCTATGAGGTGCCTGTCATCCTGGGCAGCGATGCACATTTCTGCTCCGACATAGCCAACTACGAGCACGTGCTTCCCCTGCTCCGGCAGGCAGAATTCCCCGATGCGCTTGTCCTCAACCATTCGCCCGAAGCGTTCTTCGCCTACACGGGTCTTCGTGGCTGAAAAGGTGAAAATGAAAAAAAACGTGGGTTACGCGTTAACAGTTAACACCTGGGTGAGGCCGAGGAAAGCAGCAGGACAGCCGTTTCCTGGGCGATACTTTTTTTCCTCGCGAGGAAAAATTTTTTCTCCCGGGGTAGCGGCATTTTCCCTTTGGAGGAGACTCCATCCTGTCTGCGATGCGCAGGGGCAGGTGTTAACTGTTAACGCGTAACTCGCATTTTTTTTTCATGTCCATGCCTCATAGAGAAAAAGCAAGGGGGTGGGCCCAGGTGTTAACTGTTAACGCGTAACTCGCATTTTTTTTCATGTCACACCTCTCTTTTCTCCTTATCAGGTATCTTATAAATTATAAGTATATAAATATAATATTAATATATATA
>CALZGT010000099.1 GCA_945787235.1 uncultured Prevotellaceae bacterium | reverse complement strand
AAAAATAATATATCAGCTTAAGCGGCTTTGCGCTGCCAGCCAAAGAGTTCTTTGACAATCTTACTAATTAAAGTTTGGTTCGGTCGTATACGGGACACTTCAAAAATTCTTTTTCGTATAGTATGAATTGAATATCAGTGGCTTAAGAGATACCATGGAATATGGCTGCTCGTTCTCCCTCATCATGACCTTCGCCACGTTCAGTGCAGAGAATGATGCGTTGTAGGAGAAGTCCAGCTGGCGTGTGTGCCTTACCTGACAATGGGTAGGCCCTGCAAACTGCTTTGCATCTCGAAATGCATTATGTGATGCTTCTCATAATGCATTCAGCGTTTCAAAAGGAACTCTTGAGATGCGACTGATGTTTCACTTCACGGAACGCAGGATAGAGGCACATGTCTGCATATGCTTCATAGCTTACAAGATATATAAGGAATTAGAGCGGCTCATTGTCATCAACAAGATAGGGATGAGTGTCGATAAGGTGCTTGATGCAGCAAAAACCATCACGACAATCAGAATACTGTTGCCTGAGAATGGAACTCACTTTACCAAGACCCTCTTTCTGACGGAGAAACACCTTGCAGTGAAGCCACTTTTTGACCTAACTGACAACGAATAATAATTTGGGTGACGCATTGATGAAGTCAGGAATAAATCTCAAATTACGTTATTGATTTTTAGTGATTTAAAAGTTAAATTAACGTATCATTGATTTAGGGGGAGGCTATTGTAGTTGAAGCTACTTTCTCTTCTGTAAGGTGAGAATGTTGGTGTAGATAGACTTTCTAATCTGATGAAATTTGGTGTGGTGTGGGCAGGAAGGCTAATATTTTCGGAAATATAGTATGTTTCCTTCATAACATAGTGTCATGTGCTTCTTGCTTAGGTGGTCTATTTGGAATTCACCGTTTGTGGGGACTCCGACATGAGCCAGGATGCTGATGTTTTTGGGAGTGTTGTTTTGGTCAACAACGTTATAAATGGTAAGGGTTTTGCTGGTGCGGTGAAAATATGCATAGTGCATGTGGTAGAATTGTGTCCAGTCCCGATAGTCTCCTCCTACGCTGGCCGATGTGGCAGGAATCTGTGTGAACTGTATGAGTTCCTGGTGCACGCTGTAGTAAATGCCGTCCTGCTGTGTGGCTGCTATGGAGTCCAACTCTCCCGTAGAGGGACGGATGGTGCGCCATTCTACCAATTGCCACATTCCTCCGAAGTCTCCGTTGTTTTCGTGGAAATCTTCGCAGGAGGATATTGTCAGGGCTGCTACAATACAGGCAAGGGTCAGCTTGCAGAAGGATAGGACTTTACTCATGGTTTCTTTGTTTCTTGGGATTGAAGATGCCGCGGTATGATACCGTCATCATGCCGCCCTTGTTTTTGCCGGTGAGCTTGCCCCAGTCCTGGGCATAACTGGCAGTGAGGCTCAGCCCCTTGACCTGATGGGGATGGTAGGTGACTTCTGTGAGGAAGAAATCACTCTGAACGGGGTTGGTGCGGGGGGACTTGTAGGTACCCCAACTCTTCTCGTGCGTGTAGAGTACTCGGTAGGCTATGTCGCGGTGGGGACTACCGCTGAGCCCAACATGGTTGGCCTTTATGCGGTTGTCGAAGCAATATATGTAGTGGTTGGGGTTGTAGATGGGGGAGATGAGCAATGGGCTGCCCATGACGAAACCTGCGTGCTGGTAGGCTCCGTACATTCCGTGGTTGTAGTAGTCATCTACGCCTCCTATGGCAGAAGGCATCTGCTCGCTGCCAAGGCTCTTGAACACGGCTCCCGACTGGTCTGTGGTGCGCATGTGCTCATAGACCACTGCTTCTACGACGGGGTTCTTGGGGAAGTTGATTTCTGCGCCCCAGAGGAAATCTTTCCAGTCAAAGTCCCAGCCCATCTGGCTGTGATCCTCGAAATAATGCTCTCCGTAGGCACTGGCCTTCCATCCCTTGCCGTGGTAGTCAAGACGTATCTGGTAGGAACCGAGGTGGTTGCCCATGACGTTCTTGTTGTCACCGTCGTTGATGTCGGAACCCGTGGGGATGAAGGCGTGGAAGATTTCCTTCAGGCCCACTTTCTGTTTGTGCGTCGTCTCTATGTGTCCGTTGCTGTCCTTGATGGGCAGGTTATAGACGGTGCCGCCGAACTGGCATACCATCTCGAATCCACCCGTAAAGGTCAAGGGGAACTTGTCTGTGTTGCCCACCCTCAGGTAGCCTGCCTTGCTGTGGTACAGGGAGTTCTCTGTATAGTTGGTGTTGACTCCGGCGTTGAAGTCTCTTTGCCAACGGTTGTCGGTGTAGCAACCATAGGCTACGTGTCCCTTGATGGCTATCCAGTTTCTTGTCTTTTTGATAACGAAGAATTCCGGCATTTCAATGCGGACCTGGGGGATGGGGCGAGCGTTAGTACCCAGCACCATGCTCCCGGAGGAGAGTGTCTGGTTCTTCATCTCGATGGGGCGCTCTTTCTGCCCCACGGAGAGGCGTACTGCCTTGTACTGGAAGTCGGCATAGAGCTGCTGGAGGATGAACTTGCTGCTGTAGTCAATGGGGACGACAAGGTCGGCACCGTACCCGATGCGCCACTTGCGTAGGCTGTCAGTCTCGACATGACGATGGAGGGAAGCCCGCAGGAAACCGCTGTTGTTGTTCACGGACGTAAGTCCGTACCGGTTGGCAGACTGCCAGAAAGGAGTATGCTCTCCCTTTCCGAATTGTCCGCTTGTCTGGACTTCGTACAGGAGGTCCTGTCCCAGACGGTCTGCCTGTGCAAAGGAAGCCAGGCACAGTACCAGTGCCGAGAGCGTGAAGAACAGTTGCTTGGGTTTTGTCATGGGTATGGACCTGTTATCTGGAATAGAATCTTCAATAATCACGCAAAAGTACAAAAATCAGTCCGAATTATAAAATAAAACGGCAGGAAAAGTGAAAAAAGAGGCAAAAAGTGGCAGGATAACCGAAATAATGTGCTCCAAACGCATCGAATACATTAATTTTTTTGTATTTTTGCAATGATATATGGATTGAACATTAGTAATGACCAAGAAAGAGCCACATAATACGATACTCGTAGGGGGTGACGGCGAACTGCTGGCATGTCATGCGCGGTTCCGGCATCCGGAACGTGTGCAGGGCATTTTCTGCCCGTACGGTGTGTTGCTGCCGGAGGGACTCAGGCGTCTGGGTGACGTGAGTGATGCTGCCCCGTTCTTGTCGGCCAACTCCCATGTCAGGAGGGTCTTCTGCAGCGTGTCTGGCCTGTCGCTGGATGACGTGCGTGCGGTGCAGGAGGTGTGCAAGGTGCGTGCCGTGAGGTTTTGTGCCGTCATGCCCATGCTGAATGACCTGGACGCAGAAGTCGTGACGGCAAGGGTGGATGGAAGCCTTGTTATCACGCCCCGGCGCGAACCTTTGACCCGCTTGTCCAGCCGTATGCTCAAGCGTGCATTTGACTTGCTGCTAGTTCTCTTGTTCATGCTTACGCTCTTCCCCTTCATCTATCTGGTCAAGGCTGTACTCATCAAGCGCAGGGAACGTGGCTCTTCTTTCGTGACACGCCTCTGTCTGGGGCCCAACGGACGGCAGTTCCGCCGTGTCTGCTTCAAGGGTGAGGTGAGGTCGCTGGCATCTGTCTTCAATGTGCTGAAGGGTGACATGAGTCTGGTAGGGCCCGCGTACTCCGACCTTTCGGAGAATGAGGCACCCGATACCTTGTCGCAGCGTCTGGAGCGTCGTCATGTCAAGCCAGGCATGACAGGATGGTGGCGCGTGAAGAAGGCGGAGCCAGGAAGCCGGGAGCAGTATGAGGCTGACGTATGGTATGTGGAACACTGGTCCTTGTGGCTGGATGTCCGCATCCTCCTCAGGTCTATGTTTGTGTGATATTTTATTTTAAATTTAATATTGTGAAAGTATGAAAGGTATAGTATTGGCCGGTGGCTCAGGAACCCGTCTTTACCCCATCACCAAGGGAGTGAGCAAACAGATGCTGCCCGTTTTTGACAAACCGATGATATACTACCCGATCAGCGTCCTGATGCTGGCGGGTATTCGTGAGATACTCATCATTTCCACTCCTTATGACCTGTCCGGCTTCAAGAGACTCCTGGGCGACGGGAGTGACTATGGCGTGCATTTTGAATATGCCGAGCAGCCTTCTCCCGATGGTCTGGCCCAGGCTTTCATCATCGGGCGTGACTTCGTCGGTCAGGACAGTGCCTGTCTGGTGCTGGGTGACAACATCTTCTATGGGGCGGGGTTCTCTGCTATGCTGAAGGAGGCTGTACGCACAGCCGAGGAGGACGGCAAGGCCACGGTATTCGGTTACTGGGTGAACGACCCTGAACGCTATGGCGTGGCGGAGTTCGACAAGGAGGGCAACTGCCTGAGCATCGAGGAAAAACCCGCTCAGCCCAAGAGCAACTATGCCGTGGTGGGACTCTATTTCTATCCCAATAAGGTGCTGGATGTGGCTGCACATATCAAGCCCTCTGCCCGTGGCGAACTGGAGATTACTACCGTCAACCAGCAGTTCCTGGAGGATGGTGAACTCAAGGTGCAGACGTTGGGACGTGGTTTTGCGTGGCTTGACACGGGTACGCACGACTCTCTTTCCGAGGCAAGTACCTTCATCGAGGTCATAGAGAAGAGACAGGGACTTAAGGTGGCTTGCCTGGAAGGCATTGCCTATCGCAGGGGATGGATTACCGAGGAGCGCATGCGCGAACTGGCCCAGCCCATGATAAAGAACCAGTATGGACAATATTTGTTGAAAGTAATAGAAGAACTAAAGTAAATGGGATTTTTTTCGAGATTGTTCGGCCGCAGTAAGGCCGCAGAAGAGACGCGCGTAGGGGGCATGGAGGACTTCATGACACTCATACGGGTATATTACCAGTCTGTCATGGCTGCCCAGTTGGGCATCAATAACTTGGGGGCACTCCCCGACCTGAGGGTCTTCAAGCAGACGTTCCATGTGCCTACGCTTAATAATAAATTAGGTGTAGGGGAGAAGAAGCATTGCCAGAAGCTGCTCATGGACATGTACAACCTGCCAGCCTCTTTCTTTGCCGAGGTGGATGCCAGCGTGAAAAAGCGCTGCCGGAAGATTCAGGATGTACAGCCCTATTTCGTCATGTTCCAGAACTTCAGCCAGGATCTCATGATGCTCATGGGTAACTTGATGAAGTGGAAGTTCCGCATGCCTTCGTTCCTCACCAAGGCTATGCGTGAAATGGTGGCCAAGCAGATTCATGACATCATGACCAAAGCCAACTGGAAGGATGAGGGGGTACGTCGTACCTGTATCGGCATCCGCCAGTATCAGCAGGCACTCAACTACAGCGAACAATGGATGACGGACTATGTTTATACCATCGTCATGCTGGCCAAAAAGGAGCCCAAGCAGGGTGTTGAAGCCTGAGAAAGAGAAAAAAACGGGGAATAATTTTGAAATGTCGGACAAAAATACTACTTTTGTCACCAAATTGACGTAATGGCATACTATGAAGGAGGATGATCTTCAGTTGGTAAAGTTGCTCGAGACGCGTGTCAGGCAGCTCATCCTGCGCAACAAGGAGCTAAGGCAGCAGAATGCACAGCTCTGGCAGCAGGTTACTGAGGATGATGCCCAGATACAGGCCCTGAAGGAGCAGAACAAGCAACTCCGGGCCCAGTATGCCGACCTGAAGACAGCCCGTATGCTGCAGCTCAGCGACAACGATACACGCAATGCCAGGCAGCGCATGACAAGGCTGGTGAGAGAAATAGACAAATGTATCGCCATACTTAAAGCCGAACGATGATGGCAAGCGTAAGTGATACACTATCCATAACCCTGAAACTGGGTGGGCAGTTGCTGCCCATGACCATCAAAAGGGAGGACGAGGAGTTTTACCGGGATGCAGAAAAGCTCATCAACCAGAGGTTCAGTTACTATGCCAATACCTATCCCCAGCTGGGGGGCGAGATGTACCTGACCATGACGGCACTGGACATTGCCGTGCAGTTGAAGAGTGCAGAACGGGAATCAAACCTGGGGCCGCTGACGGATGCCTTCAAGGCATTGGTGGCGGACATCGAGGCTTCCTTGGCAGAGGAGTAGCGTCTTTTTTTCTTTTTCCTTATCTTGTGGCTGTCGGTTGTAGAAGTTGATGAAATTGAATAATTATTAATAACTTAAAAACCGATTAGTCTGTTATGGAATATATAATAGCAGCTGTTCTGGCACTGGGTGTCATCGCGGTATGGACGCTCGTCATCTACCGCGTTACCCTACCTGCCAAATTCAAGAAGATGAAGGCCGAGTTCCAGGCGAAGGCGGAACAGGAGGCCGAAGTGTTGAAACAGAAGAAGCTCCTTGAGGTCAAGGAGAAGTTCCTCAACAAGAAGGCGGAGCTGGAGAAGGAAGTCCAGCAGCGCAACCAGCAGATTCAGCAGGGCGAGAACCGCATCAAGCAGCGTGAGATGAGTCTCAACCAGCGTCAGGATGACCTGAACCGCAAGAAGCTGGAGGTGGAGAACCTGCGTGCACGCACCGAGCAGCAGCAGAATGCCTTGGCACAGCGTGAGGAGGAACTCAACCAGCGCCAGGCCAGTCTCGTGGAGCAGGAGCGCACCAAGCTGGAGGAAATCAGCGGTCTGAGTCAGGAGGAGGCTAAGGAGCAGCTCATCCAGAGTCTGAAGGACGAAGCCCGCACGGCAGCGGCATCCTATGTCAATGACATCATGGACGAGGCCAAGCTCAATGCCAATAAGGAAGCCAAGCGCATCATCATCCAGACCATACAGCGTGTGGCTACTGAGACGGCTGTGGAGAACAGCGTCACGGTCTTCCACATCGACAACGACGACGTCAAGGGACGTGTCATTGGACGCGAGGGACGCAACATCCGTGCGCTGGAGGCTGCTACGGGTGTGGAGATTGTTGTGGACGACACGCCTGAGGCTATCGTCATCTCTGCCTTCGACCCCGTACGTCGTGAGATATGCCGACTGGCACTCCATCAGCTCGTGGCCGACGGACGTATTCATCCAGCCCGCATCGAGGAGGTGGTGGCCAAGGTGAAGCGGCAGATAGAGGAGGAAATCATGGAGACGGGTAAGCGTACGGCCATCGACCTGGGCGTACATGGCCTGCACCCCGAACTGCTCCGCATCATCGGTAAGATGAAGTACCGTTCTTCCTACGGTCAGAACCTCTTGCAGCACTCGCGCGAAACGGCCAACCTGTGTGCCGTGATGGCTGCCGAACTGGGTCTCAACCCCAAGAAGGCCAAGCGTGCCGGCCTGCTGCATGACATCGGTAAAGTGCCTGATGAAGATCCCGAGATGCCTCATGCTCTCTATGGTGCCAAGCTTGCTGAGCAGTGCAAGGAAAAGCCGGACATCTGCAATGCCATCGGTGCTCACCATGAGGAGATGGAGATGGAAACGCTCATCGCTCCCATCGTGCAGATATGCGATGCCATCAGCGGCGCGCGTCCCGGTGCACGCCGTGAAATCGTGGAGGCATACATCAAGCGTCTCAAGGATTTGGAGAACATCGCCATGAGTTATCCCGGTGTCACCAAGACGTATGCCATCCAGGCCGGACGTGAGTTGCGCGTCATCGTGGGGGCTGACAAGATTGACGACAAGCAGATTGAGGTGCTCTCTTCCGATATCGCTACCCGCATCCAGAACGAGATGACCTATCCTGGACAGGTGAAGATTACCGTCATCCGTGAAACGCGTGCGGTAAGTTATGCTAAGTAATTTCTCATTTATCCTATATCTAACATTATGACCATTGCTGTTGATTTTGACGGAACCATCGTCGAACACCGTTACCCGGAAATAGGCAAGGAGAGACCCTTTGCCATCCAGACGCTCAAGATGTTGCTCAAGGAAGGTCACCAGCTCATCCTGTGGAGCGTGCGTGAAGGAGAACTGCTGGAACAGGCTGTTGAGTGGTGTCGCGCACGAGGCATCGAGTTTTATGCCGTCAACAAGGACTTTGCTGAGGAGGACCCCGAGCACTACCGCCACCATAGCCGCAAACTCAAGGCAGACCTCTGGATTGATGACCGCAATGTGGGTGGCTTGCCCGACTGGGGTACCATCTACCGCATCATCCACGAGCGCAAGACCTACGAACAGGTACTTATGGAGGACCTGGGCGAGGAGCGTGGGAAGAAGAAAAGGTGGTGGCAGTTCTGATGAAATGGGAAATGAATGGGTTATTTTTAACTTATTTTATAAACAGGTGATAAAAAGATGGTACGTGATTTGGTCACGTGCCATCTTTTTTGTACTTTTGTCACCGATGTGCTGCCTGTGCGGTGATGTATGGGCTGGTATGACATGACAGAGAAACCTAAATAATTATCTAACCAATCAACCTAAACAATCATGAAAAAGAAGTTATTTTCTTTCTTTTCGTTTGCTTTGGTAGCCCTCTTGGCACAGGCGCAGAGTTGGGAAAAGCCCACGCTGCAGTACAGTACCGAGAGTGTGCCCGAACAGGCCTACATCTACAACATCGAGGCAGGCAAGTTCCTTACCAAAGGTGGAGCATGGGGCAGCCATGCCAGTGTGAAATCCGATGC
>CALZGT010000098.1 GCA_945787235.1 uncultured Prevotellaceae bacterium | reverse complement strand
CCATTGTGGGCAAGCTGATACACCATCTCCGTCTTATCGACATAGACATATCCATTCTGGATAATCTTCTCGAAATCCTGTATTCCAATAGGGTACTTCATACGCTCGACTGTTGTTTCACGTGGCAAATATACGAAGTATTTCCAAGATGGCAAAGGTTTTATTGAAAAACTATTCTTTTTTCTAAGCAAGTTCTCTCAATCTTGCAGGTATGCTGCTTCGACTCTTTGTCGTAGTTGATACCTACGAGCACTATGTCACCCGTGTATGCTGCTACCTGAGCAGATTACTCTCAACTACCTGATGCCACGCTGGTTGAGTGCATGGATGTACCTCTGGGCATTCCGCTGGTGCTCAGCCAGCGTGGTGGCGAAATTGTGGGTACCGCTGAAGTCCTCCTTGGCACACATGTACAGGTAGTCGTGCTTGGCAGCATTGAGCACGGCATCGATGCCCGCCACGCTGACGATGCGCAAAGGTCCGGGAGGCAGTCCCTGGTGCAGGTACGTGTTGTAGGGACTCTCGCACCTCAGGTGCTCGTTCAGCACACGCCGCAGTGACCAGTCACCCACCGCCTTCTTCACCGTAGGGTCAGCCTGCAGCAGCATCCCCTTCCTCAGCCTGTTCAGGTACAGGCCCGCTATGGTGGGCTTCTCCGCATTGCATGCCGTTTCCTCGTCCACGATGCTGGCCAGCGTCACCACCTCCGTGGTGCTCAGTCCCAGTGCCTGGGCCTTTGCCGTGCGTTCCTCGTTCCAGAACCTCTTGTTTTCCTTCACCATCCTCTCCATCATCCCCTCCAGGGTGATATCCCAATACACCTGGTAGGTGTTGGGGATGATGAGGGCAGGCAGCGTTGCCCTGTCGTAGCCGTATGAACGGATGAAGTCCTCGTCCTCCAGTGCCCTGAGCAGCGTGAGGCTGTCGAGGAGCAGTCCCCGCGTCATGGCTCCTGCCAGACGGTCCAGGGTGCGCACACTGGGTACCGTCATGTTGACGGCATCCTGTGCGCCAAGGCGCAGTTTGACGAACACGTCCCATGCCGACATTCCCTGGTGCATGACGTAGCGTCCGCTGTGGGCCGTGAAGGGGCGTAAAGTGGTGAGCAGGCTGAATCCTGTGGTGGAGGTGCCCAGAGCCGAGAGTTTCGTCTTAACACTGTCCAGGTCGTCGTCCTTGTCAAGGTAGAGGCACACATCGTGCTCTGTGGTGCAGATGGGACGGAATATGCTTGCGGCGGTGATTCCCGCAGCGAGGGTGACCGCCACAAGGGTGGCAGTGAGGAGTTTCTTTTTCATTGTGGATTGTTTTCAGTTTCCATCCGGCTTCACCATATCCACCTTTTCGCTCTCTACCCAGTGGAAGTCCTCCACACGGTCGGGCTGTGCGGGGTCAAAGCCCTTGTATTCCGGCCTGACATGCCGGTAGAGTTCAGGAGCGGCGGTACGGAGACCCTCGATGATGCACTTGGCAATCTGGTAAGCCCCGTAGGGATTGAAATGCGTGTTGTCGGCCAGGGCCTGTGTCTGTCCCGGGTACGTGTTGGCAGGGTAGTGTACGAAGGCCCTCTTGCTGTCCTCTTCCCCCATGGCCTCGTAGAGCGTGCGCGTCATGCTGTGAAGGTCTATGAGAGGCACTCCCTCGCGCTCAGCCACCCAGCGCATGGCCTCTGGATAGTCGGCATGCGTATCCTGTATGCGTCCGTTCTGGAAGGAACGTCGCTGTGTGGGGGTGACGAAGATGGGGTGTGCCCCCCTCTTGCGGGCCTCGTCCACGAAGGTCTTGAGTGCCGTGGCAAAATTGTAGTACGCTCCGCTTCCCGGCATCTTCTGCTTCTGGTCGTTGTGTCCGAACTCCATGATGATGTAGTCACCGGCCTTCATCTGCGTGAGAGCCTTCTTGAGACGTCCCACGGCGATGAACGTAGAGGCCGTCTCGCCACTCTCGGCATAGTTGGCAATGCTCACCCCGGGGTCCATCCAGCGGGTTATCATCTGTCCCCAGCTGGCCCATGGTTCGTCATCCTGATCCACCACGGTACTGTTGCCACAGAGGAACACCGTGGTAGCCGTAGTGTCGGGTTCTATGGTGATGCGCTGCACGGTGCTGTAGTCGCCCGTAACCTCGAGGGTCAGTTCATCGTCCCAGTTGAGTTTGGAGCGTTCCCGTGGTTTGATGCGCACGTCCTCCTTGTCGCTGATGTGCGTATTGCGCTTGTTGAGGGTGAAGGTCATGGTGCGTGTCTCCTTCTTCCGTGTAGGCACGTTTTCCAGGAAGAGTCGTCGGCTCTCACCCCTCACGGTGGTGTTGCCCGCATGCTTGCGTGAACCCAGCACCACGGTGACGCGATAGTTGCCGTCGGGTACCTGTGCCGTGAGATAATACTTCTGGCCGTCGCGTTCCGAGCATTCGAAAGCGATGTCCTGTGCAGAGACAGTCAGGAGGGAGGTGCCCATAAGTAGGGCAGCCAGTGTGTGTCGTATCATGTTGACTTTCGATTTTTGAGTGTGTGACTTGATTTGCAGATGCAAAACTACGATATTTTTTTCATACTACAAAATATTTTTCTTGAACAATTCACAATTATCTATCAACAAATGATTATCTTTGCACTGGTTTTCGAATAATACCATGCCATAAGGCCCGTCAAAAAAAAGCAGCAATATAATAATATGGTAAGATATATTTTGGCCATGACGCTTCTTCTGTTCCTCACGATGGGAGCTGTAGCACAGCCGCATTCTCAGACCGTCCCTGGCCTGCAAGAGGGAAGAGAAGCTATTCTGTGCAGCCTTCAGGATGCCGAGGGGTACAGGTGGTATGGAGGTGAAGGGACAGGACTGTGTCGCTTTGACGGCTATGACACCGAGGTGTTCCGCAGTGACCGGAGCCATCCTCATCTCCTACGCAGCAACGATGTGCTTTGCCTGGCTGAGCAGCGGGACAGTGCCCAGATATGGTTCGGCACCAAGGAAGGAGCCTACATACTGAGCAAGCAAGACTATTCCGTGCGTCCCGTGGTGCTGCAGGACGGAACGGGAAACGAGCTGGCCGACAAGCGCATCACCTGTATGATGCCCGAAGCTGATGGCAGTGTGTGGATGTCCTATCGTAATCACCTGCTTCATTTCTCTGCAGAAGCTGTCCTCCAGGAACGCTATGTAACCACCTGGGAGGGAAGGAACCGCAGTGTGCTCTCTTGCTGTTTCGATGCTGACAGCACCCTGTGGACGGGACTGTGGAACGGAG
Organism: uncultured Prevotellaceae bacterium; assembly: GCA_945787235.1. Lineage (GTDB taxonomy): Bacteria > Bacteroidota > Bacteroidia > Bacteroidales > Bacteroidaceae > Physcousia. The sequence continues at coordinate 5,445 of CALZGT010000098.1, read as the reverse complement.
GGGTCATCGCCTGGAGGAAAGAGGGTAGCCGGCGTGTTCCCTACAACAAGTCCTGGAGAGACTACCCTGACCATTCTGCCAACTCCCTGGACCCTCAGAGACAGCGCCAGAGGCTCGATTCGTTGATGCGCAGCATGGCACCTGCCTCCGATGCAGCCGTATTGGCCTGGGCCGCGAGCCCATCAGACGGTTTCTATATCGGTACCTACCATTCCCTGTACTACTATGATGGTGAGACCCTCAGTCTGCTGCAAGGCCAGTTGGACAAGGTGCGCAGCATGGACTATTCCGCAGCACATGCCACACTCTATCTGCTGAGCCGTTCCCGGGGGGTATGCCAATGGCGTGACGGCCAATTCGAGGTACTGTTGGACAGCACCTGTTTCCGGGAACTGAAACTGCAGGGAGACAGTGCACTGCTCCTCTCCGAAGGTGTAGGACTGCCTCGACTATGGCACCTGAAGGACCAACGGCTGACCATAGATAGCATGACGAATGACGTACACCCCCGTGTTACGTCCTGCATCATAGACGGCACGCGCCACCTCATGCCCATCGGACAGCAGCGTCTCCTTCTGCCCCGGGGGTGCAGCCAACTGGAAGTACACCTCTCCACCCTCCTTTTCCATCATGCCTCCGAGGTGCAGTTTGCCTACCGGACAGACAGCAGGGAGCCGTGGGCCGTACTGCCAGAGGGAGAGCATGTGCTCCGACTGGCAGGACTGCCCGCAGGAGAGACCCTTCTTGAGGTACGTGCCACGGATGCCTATGGTCGTTGGAGCAACCCCGTCAAAGCTCTCGTCCTGGTGTGTCCTGACAGTCGGTATGGCTGTCTGAGATGGGGCATCCTGACGGCCGTGCTGCTCGCTGCAGGAGGGTACCTTTGGGCTAGAAGCAGGAGAAAGAGGGTGGCAGAGCAGGAGGCAATGCAGGTGAGGAAATCGGAAAACAACGTACAAAACAGTCCGAAAGAAACGGATGGAAATATTGAACCCGAAACGGAACCGTCAGCAGGATTGTCCGTGACGGACAGGGAGTTTCTCGACAAGGCCTCGGCCTCGGTCTTCTCCCATCTTTCCGATACGGGTTATTCTGTCGAAAGTCTGGCCGAGGATCTCTGTATGAGCCGTGCCAACCTGCATCGCAGGATGAAGGCTGCAGCAGGAATGACACCCACGGATTTCATTCGTGGGCAACGTCTGGAGCGGGCCGCATGGCTACTGCGGAACACGTCACACTCTGTCAACGAGATTTCCGACCTCGTAGGCTTCTCTTATGCCAGTTATTTCACCAAGTGTTTCAAAGAAAAGTATGGCGTGCTGCCAAAAGACTTCTGAATCAGCGCGTTTGCAACGAATTTATAATTTTCTGTGACGAGAGTTTAAGGGAGTTTTCCTTTTTTTTGCGACCTTTGCACTTGGAAAACCAACTAACTTAAACTATCATGACTATTTCAAGACTACTCCTTGTGGCAGTATGTTTGCTACTGCCCTTGACGATGGCTTCACAGCGCATCCAGCAACCGCTGGGACGCGGTGTCGTGGCCGTGAGCCACAATGGCAATGTGACCGTGACTTGGCGACGGTTGGCACAGGATCCGGAAGATGCCACCTACCGTGTGTATGCAGACGGGAACCTGCTGACCACTACGCCGAGAACCTGCTGGAAGACCACTTCGGGAAAGATTCCCGTGGGGACACAGGTGACGGTAAGTGTAGTGACACCCCAAGGGGAAGAACTGGCACAGAGTGTGCCTTTTGAGGTGAAGAACCATGACATGCGCAACATCTTCCTCGACATAAACTTTGAGAAAGGCGGTTCGCCCCTTGCATCGGCACAGTTCAGTACTGCCTACGTGTGGCCCATCGACCTGGATGGCGACGGCGAAATGGACTATGTGGTCAACCGTAAGTCAAACAGCAATGCCCTTGACTGCTATGTAGAGGGGTATCTGCGCAATGGGCAGCATCTATGGACCGTGAAACTCGGTCCCAACGAACTCAGCTGTGCAGGACAGGACGACATGATTACGGTGGCTGACATGGACTGCGACGGGAAGGGAGAAGTCATCATCCAGTCTTCGGACGGCACGCAGTTCTGGGATGCGGAGCAGAAGGACTTCGGGCGTTTCGTCATGGGACACATCACGGGTGACACGGATGGTGACGGTATCATTGACTATGAGACACAGACCCGTCGCAATGCACCGCGCTACATCTCTGTCATCGATGGTATGACAGGTGCCGAAAAGGCCAGCATAGAGCAGTCCTACAACCAGCACTATAACCGCACGAACCGTGCAGAGTTGATGGGTGACGAGTACAACAAGCATGTGGGCCACATGGGTGTATGCTACTTCGACGGGGTACATCCCGGTGTGGTCATGGAGTGGCACATCCGAGGCACGGCCGGCGACCACCATTATTATAATATAGGTGTAGCCTACGATTTCACCAGCGGCAAGGCCGGGGCCCTGAAGGAACTCTTCAACCGGCCTACGGGAGGGGCCGCCTTCCACCAGATAAGGGTAGGGGACGTAGATGGTGACGGCCGTGATGAGATGATAGAGGGTGGCTATACGATGAACCATGACGGAAGTACGCTCTTCAATACCGGCATTGCACATGGTGACAGGTTCCGCACCAGTGACATAGACCCCGAACGCCCCGGACTGGAAACCTTTGCCATACAGCAGAATGCAGGCGACATGCTGGGACAGGTGCTCTACGATGCACGGACGGGCGAGTTCATCAAGAAGTGGTATCTGCCTTCCGTCGGTGACGTGGGGAGAGGTGAGTGCATGGACATAGACCGCGCGCACCTGGGATGGGAGATGTGGTCCACGATGGGCAAGGTCTATGATGCACAGGGCAACCTCATCGAGGGTTATGACAGCCAGTATCCCTGCGAAGGAATCTGGTGGGACAACGAACCTGACCGTGAGGTAGTGCAGACCAGTGACAGCCACTATAACGTCTATATCCAGGATTTCTTCAAGGGCAGAGAGGTGGAGTTTGCCAAAATCAGCAACTACCGTTATGTTACCGTCTATGCCAAGCGGGCTGCTTTCTGGGGAGACATCATCGGTGACTGGCGTGAGGAGCTGATTCTCCTGCACAGGGAGAATGGCATCACTGTAGGCATCACGGGTGTTTCTACCGACTATCTTTCCGACCTCGACTACATATACTGCCTGCAGCAGGATCCGCATTACCGGGGAGACTGCTCGACGAAGGGATACTACCAAAGTCCCAATCCAGCCTTCTATCTGGGCTATGACATGCCGCGTCCCCAGTTGCCGCCTTGTATGGTGACCGACCTGGTGGCTGCCTCCGATGGCCGCTTCGTGGCGTATGACCATGCAACGCCTGCTTCATACGCTCCGGGCAAGAGCGTGCTGTTTGACCTGACGTACCAGGGAGAGCGTTTCACGCTCAACGAAGCCTTCTCGCCCTCCTGCATCTATGCCATGCCCGTCAGGGGACAGCGTATCGTCCTGGATGGGGAAGGGAGCGTAGAGGGTGAGCTCCAGTTGTGGAAAGGTCAGCAGGGACGTCTCGTCATCAATGTGCCGCTTGCGCATACAGGTGGCACCTTCATATCAGAAGGAGTACTTGAGGTGAATGGCCGCCTTGAAGGGGATGTGGAACTGCGGGCACGTGGCACACTGGCTGGCAACGTGGTACTCGCTGGGCAACTCAGGACTGAAGGAGCACTGAACTACGAGGGATGCCGTCTGATGCCCGGAACGGAGGAAAAAAAGACAGGAACCATCACGCTGCAGCAGGGACTTTCTCTCAACAGTCGCCTCTTTGTGGAGAGTGACATCTGTGCCGACGGGACGGACCTGGTAAGGGTGGAGGGGGACCTCACGCTCGGTCCAAAGGCACAGTTGGTCTTCACCATCGTAACAGAGGCAGGGAAACCCGCTCCCGGACAGTACCGGCTGATGGAATATACGGGAGAATTCTCGGGAGATCTCACGCAGGTGAGTCTGAGGGGACTGGAGGGAATATCCTGCTCAATCAGGCATGAAGACAAGGCCCTCTGGCTCGTCATCCACGAGCAGCGGGAGATGGCTGAGGGCGTACGCTGGACGGGAGCGGAAAGCAACGTCTGGGACTATCAGACAGCCAACTTCATGCTGGAAGGAAAGCCTTCGGAATTTGTGGCCGGGGACGGTGTCGTGATAGGCGATGATGCCGTGACGGGCACCATCCTCATGGACCAACAGATGCCGGTGGGAGGCCTGACCTTTGAGAACGACACCAAGGCCATCACCCTCAAGGGTACGGGCGGTCTTGCCGGAAGCGGAGATGTGGTCGTGAAGGGAAAGGGACGTGTCACGCTGGATGTCAGACAGCAGACTTATACCGGAAGGACCCTTCTCCAGACGGGCACGGTAAGTGTCAGTGAACTGGCGGACGGAGGTGTGCCCAGCAGTCTGGGGGCTGCCAGTGCCGTGGCTGACTACTGGCAGATGGGGAAGGCCACCCTCATCGTCAACAACACGAATACCGCCACCAACCGCCCCCTCACGCTCAATGACACGGCTACCATACAGGTGCCCAGTGGAGTAGTGGCTCTCAAGGGACTTGTCAAGGGCAAGGGCCGGCTGGTGAAGAAGGGAGCCGGACAGCTCAACATCACTTATGCCGGACAGAATACGTGGGCCTCCACGGAACTCTGTGCAGGCACACTGGCCATGGGAGCCTGGAACACGTCCTTCGGCAAGGCTGGCTCTCCGCTTGATGTGACGGGCAATGCCACTCTGGTGGTATTCGACAACAACTCATCAAGTGCCGTACCCGTGCTGAATAATGCCATCACCGTGTCCAAGGGCAAGACGCTTACCCTCCAGGGAGGAAAGCGCTGCAAGGTGCAAGGCTCGATGGCAGGACAGGGAACGGTGAAGGTTTCTTTCCCCTATGTGCGTGGAGATTTCTCGACCAGTCTGACGGACTTCGAGGGGACACTCAATCCCACCAGCGGACAGTTCCGCTTGACCTCAGGCATGACCATGCAGAAGGGAACGCTGAAGCTCGGTGAGGGTGTCTATGCCGTGGGTGTCAAGTCCCAGAGTGGCACGGAGGTCAGTCTGACGCACAAGATAGGTACCCTGAGCAGTACGGCTGCTGATGCCCAGCTGGGTACAGGAATCTGGAACGTAGGCTATCTGGGTGCCAACAGTACCTTTGCCGGCATCATCGGAGGCGGTGCCACGCTCCAGAAATATGGCGAAGGGACGCTTACGCTCAGCGGCACAGGCGAGGGTAAGGTGGTAGTTTACGAGGGAACCATAGCCGGCACGGGTACCGTGGGGACGCTAACCCTCAAGGAAGGGGCTGCCCTCCAGGTGAAGGGACGTAGCAATGGTACGTTGGACATCTTGAAGGTGACGGGCAACGTAAGTCTCAACAACCCCCTGTTCCGCATGGCGAGATA
>CALZGT010000097.1 GCA_945787235.1 uncultured Prevotellaceae bacterium | reverse complement strand
CCGTAGAGTCACCTGCTGAGGTATATCGCAGCAGGGAAGCCTCTCCTCCTATGGTATGCCCCAGGCTGTAGGTGGCACCTACGATGAGCCAGTTCTGGGCATTGAGGCGGATGGGGTACTGTATGCCGAGATCCAGCTTGTAGGTCCTCAGTTCCGCTGAGTAGAGTTGGTTCTGGCCGCTGTAGGACGTGCTGGTCGTGCCGTCCTCCAGAAAGGACTGCGAAACCTGGTGGTTGTAGTCACCCCACAGGTAGCTGAGGTTGGCACCGATGGAGAAGTCGGCAAAGGGTTTCCATCCAGCACCGATATACAGCAGGTTCAGTCCGCCGTTGCCCGTGTAGGCCGTGTGGCTGCTGATGGTCTGTCCCGTATTGCCCGCCTGTCCCACCTGGGACTGCTGGCTGAAGGTATATCCGATGGTCGTGAAAGGCATGAAACCGATGCTCATACCCAGGTTCTTGCCCAGGCGGAACCCCGCATTGATGTTGTTGAGTGTCGTGTTGCGGGTCTTGACGCTTTTGCCCTGTGTGGAAATCTGTCCGACCTGCAGGCTCATGCCCACGTCGAAGATGAAGGACAGCGAGTCGATGCAAGAATAAGAGGCAGGGTTCTGCATGTTGATGCGGGAACCGTTCCGCAGGCCGTATGCCACACCTCCCATGCCTCTGTTGAAGGTTTGTGACTGCTCAGCCAGCGTGCCGAGGCCAAATCGTGAGTAGGACGAGTTACTGCCGTTCTGAGCCATGAGGGCTGTGGGCAGAAGCAAGGTCAGCGTGCTGACGAAAATGGTTTTCAGTTTGTTCACTTATGTGGTTCTTTGATTTTTAACTTAGTATGCTGTTCAGTCCCTTGGGAACCAGGTAGTTGTCGTGATGGATGATGGCCTCCGTGCTGGTATCGAAGACCATCTGGCTGCCGCCTGTGAGGAAGACCTGCAGGGTGGGGAACGTGTCTCGCCACCTCCGTATGTACCCCTCTATCTCGTACTGCAGTCCTTGCAGGACGCCGCTCCTCATGCACGTCTCCGTGTCGTAGCCCAGCAGGGGGCTGTCTCCCTCTTCGGGTACTTCCGGCAGCAAGGCCGTATGCTCGTGCATGGCCTTCAGGCGCATCTGCAGGCCCGGAGCGATATTCCCTCCCAGGTAGTACCCCTCTTCATCGACAACCTCGTAGGTGATGCACGTGCCACTGTCGATGATGAGCAGCGGCGTGCCGGGCCTCTGCACCATGGCCCCCACGATGGCAGCGACGCGGTCGGCTCCCATGGTAGGTGGCAGAGGGGTGACCTTTCGGCTGCCAAGCCTTCTCCATGCCAGTGGGAAGGGGAGGGGAGTCCCGGCTTCCAGTCTGACGAGCGGGAAAGGCAGTTCACGAAGCCTCCGTTCTGCTTCTGTTCCCAGCGTGGCCACCGTGCCCAGGATGCCTTTCCGAAAGGTATGCCGTGCCAGCAGGTCATCGAGGCCAGAAAGCGTGCAGCTGTCGCTGTAGGTCTGTCCGACCATCTCTGTTCCGTCAAACACCACCAGTTTGGCCCGTGTGTTGCCTATGTCTATTACCAGTCTCATTCAAGGTGCAAAGGTACGAAATTCTCTTTAGAAAGGGAAATTGGGAGGGAAGATTTTGGAGTTTTCGGCTTTTTTTAGGATAATAGCAAATAAATTTGCATATTATTCGGCTTATTTGTACCTTTGCATCCGCAAATTTGCATCCTTTCATGAAACTGATAGAAAAGACAGTACTTCGGTGGCTCGTCTTGGTCTTATTATGTGTATCGGGCCAGACGGGTTTGCGCGCGCAGAACCTCAACGACAGCATCACCATCTCGTTGCTGACATGTTCTCCGGGCGATATGGTCTATGAACTCTACGGCCATACCGCACTTCTTGTGTCTGTGCCCGGCAGGCAGCAGCCCGATTCGGTGGTCTATAACTACGGGGTCTTCAACTTCTCCCAGCCCAACTTTGTCTGGCGTTTCCTCGTAGGCAAGACGGACTATATGGTCCAGCCCATTCCCTATTGGGTGTTCCGCCAGGAATATGCGGAGCGTGGTTCGGAGGTGTGGAGCCAGCAACTGAACCTGACGAGGGAGGAGGCCATTGCCGTGTATGATGCCCTCCGGGTGAATTCCCTTCCCGAGCATTGCGTCTATCGCTATAACTTCCTCACGGAGAACTGTACCACCAAGGCGCGCGACCTCATTGAGTCCTGTCTGCACGGCACGGTGCGCTACAAGGAGCAGCCCAAGAAGACCTACCGTGAGTCCCTGCATGAGTTCACCTCCGCTTCTCCTTGGGCAGAACTCGGTGACGACCTTCTCCTGGGTGCCCATACCGACACGTTGCTCGATGACCGCGCCATGCAGTTCCTTCCCTACCATCTGAAGAGCTATTTCGAGGCCGCTGTCATCTGCGACACGCTGGGGACACCCCGTCCCATGGTGCTCCGTACCACCCGTCTGCTGCCCCCTCAGGAGCGTCCCTCAGTTCCCGGTTTCCCCCTCTCGCCCCTGCCTTGCAGTCTCCTTTTCTTCGGAGTGATGGGGCTCATCGTTGCCCTTGAGTGCTGGATGAAGCGTATGTGGTGGGTCGTTGATCTGTTGCTGATGCCTGTGGCAGGTGTCCTGGGTCTTTTCGTGACCTTCATGTTCTTCGTGTCCGAACACCCTACCGTCGATAGCAACTGGCTGGTGTGGGTCTTCAATCCCCTGCCCCTGTGCTGCATGCCCTGGGTGGTGTGGAGTGCCGTGAAGCACCGCCTCTGTGCCTATCACTACCTCAATGCCCTCATGCTGGCCTCCTTCCTCATCGCTTCCCCCTGGATTCCTCAGTACCTGGGAGCCCCTGCGGTGATTCTGGTGGCCTCACTGCTGTGGCGTCCATTGAGTTACCTGTATAATTTCCGTCGTTTGAAACCCAGTATGAAACCCCGACGCACCTCATCCCGAAAGAAGAAATGACCCATCTGAACCGCTATCGCCTACTCTCCTCGTTGATGACCCTCATGGCGGTCATTCCCCTGGAGGCACAGACAACGTCCGGCATTCCCCGGCTCGTGGTCAACATCATCGTGGACCAGTTGCGCACTGACTACATGGAGGCTTTCATCCCCCTGTATGGTGAGGATGGATTCAAGCGTCTGCTGCGCGAGGGAAAGGTATATCGCCAGGCCGAATACCCCTTCTCGTCTCCCGACCGGGCCTCTGCCGTGGCCACGCTCCTGACGGGCACGACGCCCCGCGACCATGGGGTGGTGGGAGAGCGTTGGCTGAACCGTGAAACCCTACAGCCGCATTACTGCGTGGATGACAAGTCCTGCATGGGACTTCTCACCCCCGAACAGAGCAGTCCCGCCTGTCTGACCATCAGCACGCTGACCGATGAACTCAAGGTGGCCACCCAGGGAAAGGCACTGGTGTATGGCATCTCGCCCTACCGTGATGCTGCCATCCTCTCGGCTGGTCATGCGGCCGATTTCACCTTTTGGATTGATGACCTTACGGGACAGTGGTGCAGTACCGACTACTACGGAATGTTTCCCCAGTGGGCACTTACCTACAATAACGGTTCGGACGGATTGAAGAAGCGTATCTCGTCCCTCAAATGGGAACCCGCCCTCACCACCACGGCCCATTACTTCGTGTCGGATGAGATACAGCGTCTCTTCAAACACACCTTCACGGGGGAACGCAAGGTGCGTGACCTGAAGGAGAGTGTGCTGGTCAACGATGAAGTGAATCGTTTTGCCGGCTACTGCCTGCAGCAAGCTCCCCTGGGGGTGGATGACATTCCCGACTTCCTCTCGCTGACCTACTATGCCGGCAACTATCTGCGCAAGGGAGTGGATGAGTGTCCTTTGGAGATGCAGGACACCTACGTCCGTCTGGACCGTCAGTTGGCGGAATGCCTCCGTCTCGTGGAAGAGAAGGTGGGCAAGGACAAGGTGCTCTTCGTGCTGACCAGTACGGGCTATGTCGATGAGCACCTGGCGAGCGAAGCCCCGTACCGCATTCCCAGCGGCACCTTCAACATCACGCGCGCGCAATTATTATTAAATATGTATCTCATTGCCGTCTATGGCCAGGGACAGTATGTCGAGACGGCCTGGGGCAATGAGCTCTACCTCAACCACAAATTGCTGGAGAGCCGTGCCATGAACGTGTCGGAGGTCCTCATGCGCTGCCAGGACTTCCTTATCCAGCTGGCGGGTGTGCGTGACGTACTCACCACCCAGCGGTTGCTACAGGGAGCCGGCAACCCCCGCATGGAACGCCTGCACAATGCCTCCCATCCCAAGGTGTCGGGAGACATCATCATCCAGGTGGTGCCCGGATGGCATCTCATCAACGACAACACTCATGAGGACCGTATCTCCCGTGAGTCCTATATGGGATTCCCGCTGATATTCCTCGGACCGGAGGTGCGAAGTGAAAGTGTCACCACGCCGGTCACCATAGACCGTGTCGCACCTACTGTGTCGCGGCATCTGAAGATAAGGGCTCCGAACGGATGCAGTGCCGCCCCCCTCTAGAAAAACTAGAAGAACTAGCAAAACTAGTATAACTAGATTAACTAGATAAACTAGAATAACTAGATAAACTAGCATAACTAGCTAAACTAGAAAATCTAGTAAAACTAGAAAAAAACTATTCAACCATTAGCAATCAAAAAAAACAAAGATATGAAGTTTATTGAGTTATTAGGAAAGATTTTCGGCAACAAGGCCACCCGTGACTTGAAGGCTATCCAGCCTCTGGTGGACCAGGTACTGGAAATCTATCCCCAGATTCAGGCACTCTCCCACGATGAGTTACGTGCCAAGACAGAAGAGATCAAGAACCAGGTGCAGCACTCGGCTGATGACCTCCGTGAACAGATTGCCTCGCTGAAGGCAAAGATTGAGGAAACGGAAATCCAGGACCGTGCGCCCCTCTTTGCCCAGGTAGATAAACTGGAGAAAGAGGTGCTGGAGCGTTTTGAGGTGGAACTCGACAAGGTACGTCCCGTGGCCTTTGCCATTGTGAAGAGCACCGCTGAACGCCTCTCCAAGAACGAGAACATCGAGGTGACGGCCACCGACTTGGACCGTGAGTTCGCTGCCCGTTTCGACTTCGTGGATATCGTGGGCGACAAGGCCATCTATCACAACCACTGGAAGGCAGGTGGCAATGACATGACCTGGAACATGGTACACTATGACGTACAGCTGTTCGGTGGTACCGTGCTCCATCAGGGCAAGGTGGCCGAGATGGCTACGGGTGAGGGTAAGACCCTCGTGGCTACCTGTCCCGTGTTCCTGAATGCCCTGACGGGCAATGGTGTGCATGTGGTGACTGTCAACGACTACCTGGCCAAGCGTGACTCCGAGTGGATGGGGCCCCTGTATATGTTCCATGGTCTGCGTGTGGATTGTATCGACAAGCACCAGCCCAACAGCGAGGCACGTCGCAAGGCTTATCTGGCCGACATCACCTTCGGTACCAACAACGAATTCGGCTTTGACTACCTGCGTGACAACATGGCCACCAATCCCCGTGACCTCGTGCAGCGCGGCCATAACTTCGCCATCGTCGATGAGGTCGATTCCGTGCTCATTGACGATGCCCGTACCCCGCTCATCATCAGCGGTCCTGTGCCCAAGGGCGATGACCAGCAGTTCGAGCAGTGGCAGCCTCTGGTAGAACGCCTCTTCGGCGTGCAGCGTCAGTTGGCCACCCAATACCTGGCTGAAGCCAAGACCCTCATCAAGCAGGGGACGGACGAGAACGACAAGGAGAAAAATGCCCAGGGATTCCTCCAGCTGTACCGCAGCCACAAGGCATGGCCCAAGAACAAGGCACTCATCAAGTTCCTCTCCGAACCCGGCATCAAGGCGGGTATGCTGGCCACTGAGGCTATCTACATGGAGAACAACAACAAGCGCATGCCTGAGTGTGTGGAGCCTCTCTATTTCGTGGTGGACGAGAAGCAGAACAGTGTGGAGTTCACCGACAAGGGTAATGACTGGATGGCCGCACAGGTCAACGATGCCCAGCTCTTCGTGCTGCCCGACATCGTGAGCATGGTGAGTGCCCTGGAGGCCGACCAAAGCCTCAGCAGCGAGGAGCGTCTGGCCAAGAAGGATGCCCTCTACACCGACTATGCGGTGAAGAGTGAACGTGTCCACACCATACAGCAGTTGCTCAAGGCATACGCCATGTTCAACCTCAACGACGAATACGTCATCCAGGATGGCGAGGTGAAGATTGTCGATGAGCAGACGGGACGTATCATGGAAGGCCGCCGCTGGAGCGATGGTCTGCATCAGGCCGTCGAGGCCAAGGAGCATGTCCGCGTGCAGGCTGCTACCCAGACCTTTGCCACCATCACCCTGCAGAACTACTTCCGCATGTACCACAAGCTCTCGGGTATGACGGGTACGGCCATCACGGAGGCAGGTGAGTTCGACAATATCTACAAGCTGGACGTGGTGGAGATTCCTACCAACCGTCCCGTGCTGCGTGATGACATGAACGACCGTGTCTATAAGACGCAGCGTGAGAAGTACAAGGCTGTCATCCAGGAGGTGGAGAAGCTCCGCAATGCAGGACGCGCCGTACTGGTGGGTACTACCAGTGTGGAAATCAGTGAGATGTTGTCCAAGATGCTTTCCATGCGCAAGATTCCCCATCAGGTGCTGAATGCCAAGCTGCACCAGAAGGAGGCAGACATCGTGGCCCTGGCGGGTCAGAGCACCAATGGTCTGGGTGCCGTGACCATTGCCACCAACATGGCAGGTCGTGGTACCGACATCAAGCTCTCTCCTGAGGTGAAGGCTGCCGGAGGTCTGGCCATCATAGGTACGGAGCGTCACGAGAGCCGTCGTGTGGATCGTCAGCTGCGTGGTCGTGCAGGCCGTCAGGGAGATCCAGGAAGCTCCGTCTTCTTCGTTTCCCTTGAGGACAAGCTGATGCGTCTGTTTGCCAGTGAGCGCATCGCCAAGGTCATGGACCGTCTGGGCTTTGAGGAGGGCGAGATGATTGAGCACAAGATGATCAGCAACAGCATCGAGCGTGCCCAGAAGAAGGTCGAGGAGAACCATTTCGGTGTCCGCAAGCGTCTGCTGGAGTATGACGACGTGATGAACAAGCAGCGTACCGTCATCTACGAGAAGCGCCGCCATGCCCTCATGGGTGAGCGTATCGGCATGGACATCGCCAACACCATCTGGGACCGCGTGTGCCACGTCATCGAGAACTTTACGTATGACATGATGAAGGAGAAGTTCATCGAACTCTTCAGCATGGAGATTCCCTTCACGGAAAAGGAACTCGAGGAGACCCGCCGCGAAGACCTCTGCGAGAAGGCTTACCAGGCTACCATGGCGCGTTTCAAGGAGAAGACGACCTTGCTGGCCAACAGCACCTATCCTGTCATCAAGAACATCTATGAGAGTCCCCAGGGACAGATGTACGAGAACATCCTCGTGCCCATCACCGACGGTCGCCGTGTCTATCAGATTACCGTCAACCTGCGTGATGCCTACGAGACGCAGTCGCAGGCTGTCGTCAAGGAGTTCGAGAAGGCCATCCTGCTTCACACCATCGATGAGGCTTGGAAGGAGAACCTCCGTCTGCTCGATGAACTGAAGCATTCGGTAAGCAATGCCAGCTACGAACAGAAGGATCCTCTCCTCATCTTCAAGCTGGAGAGTGTGAAGCTCTTCGATGCAATGATTGACACCATCAACAACAAGACCGTGAGTGTTCTGATGAGGGGACAGTTGCCTGCCATGCAGACCCAGGCTCCCGACCAGGGTTCTGAGGCAGCCCAGTCTCCTGCCCAGTCTCCCCAGCAGCGTGTCCAGGAGGCTCCCCGTGAGATACCCCAGCGTCGTCCGCAGTACCAGGAGAGTCGCAGTGACCTCACTGACCCTGCCCAGGCTGCCGCAGCTGCCCATGACACGCGCAGCGAGGAGGCCCGCCGTCAGCGTCCTGTGATAGCTGACAAGCTCCCCGGTCGCAACGACCCCTGTCCCTGTGGTTCCGGCAAGAAATTCAAGAACTGCCATGGGCAGAATCTGTGATAAAAGGTTATAGGTTATAGGTTATAGGTTATCGAAAAGGTTATAGTTAATAGTAGTTATAGGTTATCGGAAAGTTTATAGTTTATAGAGCGGTTTATAGGTTATAGTATATAGTTTATAGACGTTTATATTGACTATAGAAGAGATAATGGTTATAGGTTTTAGAAAAGATACGTTTGTATTATGATTGCTGATCATGATTTTTCCTTTGAGAAACTTAGTGTTTATCAGAGAATCAGACTATTTGTTAAGGATGTCTATCTTGTACAGCAGTCCTTTCCAAAGGAAGAAAAGTTTGCGTTGTGTGACCAAATCAGACGTGCAGCAATCTCTATAACCTCTAACCTTGCTGAGGGTAGTGGGCGTGATTCTTATAAGGAAAAGATTCATTTCATTAACATTGCCTATGGGTCTCTGATGGAAGTTTATTCTCAGTTGCAGTTATCTGTTGACCTAGGTTATTTGGATAAAGAGAAATATTTGTTGTTAAGACAAGACATTATCAGTATATCCAAGATGTTATCAGGCCTTCGTTCATCCTTCCAAAAGAAAACCGAGCAATAAGCTCTCTATAACCCATAACCTATAACCTATAACCTATAACCTATAACCTATAACCCATAACCTATAACCCATAACCTATAACCCATAACCTATAACCCATAACCTATAACC
>CALZGT010000096.1 GCA_945787235.1 uncultured Prevotellaceae bacterium | reverse complement strand
CTTATCGTCTTGAGCAGCAGCGGAACGTCGATGGGTTTGGCCAGATGACCATTCATACCTGCCTTGAGGGCATTCTGCCGGTCCTCCTCAAAGGCATTGGCCGTCATGGCAAGGATGGGAACCTGAGCCTTTGCCCTGTCTCCCAACTGCCGTATCTGACGGGCTGCCTCATAACCATTGAGGCGAGGCATCTGGATGTCCATGAGAATGAGGCTGTAATAATCGGAGGGAGCCTGCTGGAGCATCCTGACACACTCCACACCATCTGCGGCACGCTCCACGAGGAGCCCCGCCTCCTGGAGTATGGCAACAGCTATCTCGGCATTGAGGTCGTTGTCCTCCGCCAGCAACACACGCCTGCCCGCCAGGGACGGCAAGGAACCCTCGGCATGCTCCTCGCACGACACCACTTCCTGCTGCGCCACGCGGTGGGTAGTGGTCACCGTGAAGGTGGTTCCCCGGCCAGGCTCACTCTCGACCTCGATGGTTCCCCCCATCAGTTCCACGAGTTTCTTTACGATGGGCATTCCCAGTCCCGTACCCAGAATCTTGTTGTCCGTGGCAGTACGCTCACGCGTGAATTCCTCAAAGAGATGCGGCAAATAATCCTTCGACATGCCTATGCCCGTGTCTGAGACCTTGGTGCGTATGGTCACACAACCTAGCTTGTCACACGGCAGCTCCACCGTCTCCACCCTCACCCTTCCCCCCTCGGGCGTATATTTATAGGCATTGGAGATGAGGTTGAGAAACACCTGGTTCATCTTGACCGCATCCATGAAGACGTACTTTGCCCGCATGTGGTTGCTGACTTCAAAGTTGATGTGCTTCTGCTTCATCATCTCGCCATAGACACTCTCCAACTGCCCACGAGCCTGCTGCACGTCACAGGGAGTCTCCTCGAGCACCACCTTGCCGCTGTCGATGCGTGCCATCTCCAGCACGTTGTTGATGAGCGAGAGGAGGAAGCCACTCGACTTCTGAATCTTCATCAGGTAGTCACGGCATTTGTCCGCATCCCCCAGACTCTTCTCCATAAGATGCGTAAAACCGATGATGGCATTCATGGGCGTGCGGATGTCGTGCGACATACTGAAGAGGAAGTCACTCTTGGCCTTGTTGGCTGACTCGGCCCGCTTGACAGACTCGGCAATGACGACGGCATTCTCCTCCAGCCGGCAGTTCAGCGCCTGTATCTGCCGCAACTGCTCCTCCTGCCTGCGGGCCACGGTGTTGCGAATGCGGAGACGGATAAAAAGTGCCAGTGAGAGCCAAAGTATCGCCATGAGAGAGAGGGCTATGAGAAGAGAAAGGTAAGGATGCGCCACGGCCCAGTCGCGCAGGCGGAAGTCGGAGGCAGCAAAGGTGAGGTTACCGGAAATGATGGCCTCCGTGCCGGCATCTTCCAACTGGTTGATGCACTTGGACACGATGCTGATGAGCAGGTGGTCGCTGTTCTGAGAGATGACAGCCCTGAGGTCCACGCTGACAAAGGGCAGCGACAGATAGTTATAATTCCCCAGAAGATTATTGTTCTTGATGCGCTCTGCATCGAAGGAATAGCAAAAGACGGCATCTACCCGGCCCCTCTCCAGGGCCTTGATGGCTGCATCGCTGTTAGGGTACTCCTGCACACGCACATCGGAACTCGGTTGATAACGTGAATTGAGGATGGGAGTGTTGGCACATAGGGCTATGCTGTGGATTTGGTTACTCGACTTGCGGTAAAGGAGCGCACCGCCCGCGGACATAAGGGGCGGGGACACGATGAATCCCTGTTGGCTGCAAACGGGTGGGGAATAAGTGGGACCGATATAGATGTCTGCCTTACCCGGGCAGAGGTCGCTGAGAGAAATGATGTCCTGTCCGTTGTCGAAAAAACGGGCTGCCATGCCTGTCATGCGGAGTATTTCCTGCCAACACTCAGGGATGATGCCCCGGTACGACTCTCCTTCCTTCACACTGAAAGGATACCATTGGTTGTCAGCCGCTATCACCACAGGGTTCTGTGGGGTGGAATGGGAACGGATGAAAGCCTGTTCCTCAGGAGTGAAGGCCAGTCCAGGATGAACCTCCTTCTTGAAGTTACGCTGGAAGAGGCGATTCTGCCAGTCACCCTCGTGCAGATTCATCTGGACAATGGCCTCGTCCAGGACACGGAGCAGCGAAGTGTCACCCTTCTGCACGCAGGCATAGAAAAACTGTGCATCAAAACAGGCCAGGGATTTCATCCCTAAGTCCGTATGAAGGGAAGAGGAAACAATGGCTTCCACGTCCCCCCTACTGAGGGCGACACGCAGACTGTCGAAGGAATCATAATAGCATGGGGTGAAGTTCAGGCCGTTTTCCCGGGCAAAGACATCTACCCTGGCGTTCAAGACACTCCTGCGGTACATGCCAAGCCTGATACGGCCATAGCTTTCAAAGTCATATGGAACGAAGCGGTTCTCATCCTGCCTGGTATTGATGCACACATTGTTGCTGCCGATGGGCAGGGAGAAATCAAACTCCTCCAAACGACTCTCCGTCTTGTGTACGGAAGTCACCAGGTCTATCCTGCCTTGACGGAGACTGTCGAGAGTCTCATCCCAGCTCCAGTCCTCGCCCACGAACTCGAAATTCAGGTTGGCATAACGTTGCACCAGACCCAGGAATTCGTAACCATAACCTATACGTTCGCCCCCCGGCTGCACCTCATGGTACCCCGGCAGGCTGAACACTCCCACACGCACCGTGCGAATCGCATCGGCAGCCGTTGCCCGAACAGGAGAGCCTGTCAGCAAGACGAGGCATAGCACGAGTAACCTGAGACAAAGGGAAACAGAGCACTGGGAGTGGTAACCCAGAAATACGTGGCGTGAGAATATTATATGGTGTCTTTTCATGATTGTCATCCGTTCTGCGTACAAAATTAGCAATTAATGGAATAACCACCAAACGAAACGGGCAAAAAATGGCCTGATTCGCATGAATTGCATGCACAGAGGGCCAGCGGATGCGCGGATATTTGGATAGTACGGTAAAAATTCGTATTTTTGCAGCCGAATTGAAAACGTATAAGCCTCAAACTACTGAGGCATCCCGAACTATGAACTTCATTTTTGACTTTGGCAACGTCATCGTCAATCTGGACCGCGCTGGCATGATACGGCGATTTGCACAGATGGGCATGGACGTGGAACGCATGACTGGCATCGCCGTACAGCACGGCATCTTCGGAGACCTGGAACTGGGGCGCATCACGCCCGAGGAATTCTGTCATGAGGTGATGCGCCTGGCACCGCAGTACGCACTGCCGGGAAAGAAGTTGTCCCTCACCCCACAGGGCATCTGCGAGGCATGGAACTCGATGCTTACAGGAATCCCCGTACGAAGGCTCCTGGCCCTGCAGAGGCTGGGCAGGGAACATCACGTGAGCCTGCTGAGCAATACGAACCAGTTGCATGTGGATTTCTCCTTCCAAGCACACATCCGCGCACAGGGCTTTGAGCCCAAAGACCTGTTCGAACACCTTTTTCTCTCGCACGAGATGCACTTGGCCAAACCGGGGCGCGACATCTTCGAGGCGGTGCTGGAGCAAAGTGGCTATCGCCCGGAAGAGACCGTTTTCATCGATGATTCGGCCGAAAACTGCGCTTCCTTTGCCCAACTCGGAGTGAAGACGCTCTGCCCCAAACACCCCGATGAATGGTTGCAGAGCCTGGCACCCGCCACAGCCACCATAGGTTTCTTCGACGGAGTACACAAGGGACATCGCTATCTCATCGACAAGGTGAAGGAGGAGGCCAGCAGCAGAAACCAACGAAGCGTGGTGGTCACCTTCGACGTTCATCCGCGTACCGTACTGCACAGCGACTATGTGCCACAACTGCTCACATCGGCCCCGGAAAAAGACGACCTGTTGCGCCAGACGGGGGTGGAAGAGATAGAAATGCTCCATTTCAACGAAGAAATGAGCCGTCTCACGGCCCGACAGTTCATGCAGGAGGTATTGCGGGAGAAGCTGGGAGTGAAGACCCTCGTCATGGGCTACGACCACCGCTTCGGACATGAAGGAGGCACCCAGGAGGAGTACCAGGCGTGGGGCAAGGAAGTGGGCATCGAGGTGGTACGCGCAGAGGCATGGCGGGAGCAGGACGGCAACAGCATGGTAAGTTCGAGTGCGATACGAAGGTTGCTGGCAGAGGGACGGGTCAGAGAGGCTGCCCAGCTGCTGGGACATCCCTACACGCTGCAAGGCACCGTGGTAAAGGGGCACCACGTGGGACATGAACTGGGATTCCCCACCGCCAACCTCCAGCAGGACACCTACAAGATACTACCCGCCAAGGGTGTCTATGCCGTGTGGGTGATACTGGACAACGGCGAGCGCCATGCCGGCATGCTCAACATCGGCCAGCGCCCCACCATAGGCAACGGAACGGAGGTAAGCATAGAGGTCAATATCATCGGATTCAACGGTGATTTGTACCATCATCACGTCACCCTGCACTTCATCGACTTCCTGCGGCAGGAACAAAGGTTCGACAGCCGCGAGGAACTGGCAGCCCAGATACAGCGCGACCAGGAAGAAGCCATGAGGGTGCTGAACCACAAACAACCCCTTTGATTCATGAGACTGTACTACCCCAACGAATACGGAACGCTCATCAGGTTGGGTGTTCCCGTCCTGATAGGCCATGCAGGCATGACGCTGCAGAATCTGGCCGACAATGTCATGGTGGGCCAGCACTCCACGGAGGAACTGGCTGCCGCAGGATTCATCAACAACCTGTTCGTACTGGGCATCCTGCTCACCCTGGGTTTTTCCATCGGAGCCGTGTCACAGATTGGTGCACTCTACGCACAGGACAACAAGCCACGCATGATGGAAATCCTCAAGAGCAGTCTGGTGGCCGACGTACTGCAGGGACTCCTGGTGGGAGTTGCCCTGGTGGGACTCTATTTCCTGTTGCCCCACATGGGGCAGCCCGATGAGCTCATCCCACTGATGCGCCCCTACCTGATCATCCAGATCCTGTCCCTCCCCTTCATCTGCGTGAGCAACGCCTTCAGGCAGTTCACAGACAGCATCAACGACACCGTGGTGGCCATGAGCATCATGCTTGTAGGCAACGTGTGGAACATCATCGGCAACTGGCTGCTGATATTCGGCCACATGGGATGTCCCGAGATGGGCATCGAGGGAGCTGCATGGGCCACCTGGAGTTCGCGCCTCGTCATCCTGCTGCTGTCGCTGGCCGTCTTCTACCTCCGGCCAAAATACAAGGTCTATGTCAGAGAGATGCGCAAGGTACGCATGGCGTGGAGGGACGTGCGTCTCCTCAACATGTTGGGATGGCCCATCGCCGTACAGATGGGCATGGAGGTGGCTTCCTTTACCGTGGTGGTCATCTTCCTGGGGTGGTTCGGCACGCATACGCTGGCAGCCCATCAGGTGATGATAAGCATCACCAATCTCATCTTCATGTTCTACATGGGCATCTCTACGGCGGTGAGCATACGCGTAAGCAACCACAACGGACTGCACAACCTGCGGGGTGTGCGGCAGGCTGCCTTTGCCGGGTGGGAAATCATCCTCTGTATGGGCGTGGTACTTAACACCATCGTGTTCCTGCTGCGCCATGACATAGCGGGAGCCTTCACCGACAACGAAGAGGTGTCGGCCATCGTGGCCACCCTGATGTGGCCCCTGATGCTGTACCAGTTGGGGGATGGCTGCCAGGTCACCTTTGCCAATGCCCTGCGAGGCATGGGTGACGTACGTTGCCTCGTACCCTACTCCTTCCTGGCATACGTCGTCATCTCGCTGCCCCTCAGTTATTTCATGGGTGTAGTGCTGGAATGGAAAGCATTCGGTGTGTGGATGGCCTTCCCCTTCGGACTGAGCACGGCTGCCATCCTCTACCTGAGGAGGTTCCTCAAGGTATCGGATTTTCGAGGTTATTAGGTTATGGGGTATGGGGTATAGGTTATGGTTTTTGAGGTTATAGTTCATGGCTGCTCAATAATGGATGAGAACCATAACCCGAAGACAACAGGACATGCACGCTAACCCCTTCGATAACCCATAACCTATAACCCCAAAAACTATAACCCGAATACTGCCTCGAACCAACAATAACCCTAAACTTAGCAAGGTAATTCAAACACAAACCGGGCACCTTCGGTATAATGGGTGTCGAGATACACCTTGCCTCCCAATTGGGTAGCCAGGTTGCGCGTGATGGACAACCCCAGTCCGCTGCCAGGCTTGAAGGAATCCAACTTGATGAAACGGCTGAAGATTTTCTCCTCCATGCCTTGCGGTACCCCTTCACCCGTATCGGTAACAGAGAGGTGCAACATCTCGCCCTGCTTCTGGCAGCACAGATGAATTTCTCCTTCCGTAGTGAACTTGCAGGCATTGGTCAGGAAATTGACCAGTATCTGCTGGACATGACCGCCATCGGTTTGCACGGTAAAATCGTCCGGCAGTTCCGACGTAAAATACACACGTACCCCCTTGGGGTGGACAAATTCCGTGGTCCTCAACGAACTGCCGCAAATCATGTTGATGGGCACACTTTCCAGGGTGAGGTGCGTCTCCTCCCCTTCCGAATTGGAAAGCATCAGCATGTCATCAATCATACGCATCAGCATCTGGGAATTGTCACGGATATAGGCGGCACAATTGGCACGCTCCTCAGCATCCAGACTTCCATCGGGCAATCCCAGCAGTTCGCTGAAACCCATGATGGCATTGAGGGGTGTACGGATTTCATGGCTCATGTTCTGGATGAAGCGAGTCTTCTGAAGGTTGCTCTCCGTAGATTCACGCAACTTGAAAATGCTCTCCACACGAAGGCGAACCACCACAGGATTGTAGGGCTTGCGCACAAAGTCGGAGGCACCCAACTGCAGGCAACGCACCTCATCATCCATGCCGTCGCTGCCCGTGGTGACGATGATGGGAATGTCCCTGTACAGTTCGTTCTCCCGTACGGCCTCCAGCACCTGGAATCCATCCATCACCGGCATGACGATGTCAAGCAGCATCAGGTCTATGCTGGCTGAATGAGTGGCAAGCAGGTCCATGGCTATCTGACCATTCTCTGCGAAGAGAAGGTCGTAGTCATCCGCCAGAATCTCATGGAGAATCTCACGGTTGATTTCATTGTCCTCAATGACGAGGATGGTATATTTCTTCTGACTCATGTCTTCATTAGTACGATTCGCTGCTCACGGTTTAAACATCCAAATAGACGAGTGCAAAGTAACAAAAAAGTTGTGGAAACTCCAAATAAATGCGCCATTATGTGACGAAAAACACCCTCGTTCCCACGAAAAACGGGGGTTAACGTGCATGTTCCACCATGAGACGGGCACTCGACACATGCTTGCAGTCAGGCCCCGTCATGATGGTAAACTCACCCGGTTCGAGGACGTACTGTAGGTCGGAATCGTAGAATTTCAACAACTGGGGCGTTATGGTGAAACGTACGGTACGCGTCTCGCCGGGACGCAGCGTGATACGTTCGAAACCCTTCAGTTCCATGAGTGGACGGCTGATGCTGGCCTCCACGTCGCGGATGTAGAGCTGCACCACCTCCGATGCCTCACGACTACCGCTGTTGGTGACCTGGACGCTGGCCGTCACACTGTCGTCAAGGGACATATTGGAACGGTCGAGCTGTACGTCACCATACTGGAAAGTCGTATAGGTGAGTCCAAAGCCAAAAGGATAGAGCGGACCGTTGGGCTGGTCGATGTAGTTGCCGGAAAAGACACGGAAGGGAGCGCCGTCGGGCACGGGACGTCCCGTCTGGAGCTGATTATAATACAGGGGTAGTTGCCCTACGGCATGGGGCATGCTGACCGTGAGGCGGCCTGAGGGCGACACCTCACCGAAGAGCACGTCGCAGAGGGCATCACCGCACTCACTGCCGAACCATACGTTCATGATGGCGGGTACATGTTTCGACTCCCACTCCAGCACGGTGGCACGACCGGAAAAGTTCAAGAGCACGACAGGCTTGCCCAGCTGGCAGAGAGCCTCCAGCAACCTCCGCTGCGGAGCTGGAATAGAGAGGCTGGTACGACTGGTTCCCTCACCACTCATCCACGCACATTCTCCCATGGCACACACGATGACATCTGACTGACGGGCCAGGCGCAGGGCCTCCTCTCGGGCAGCAACTTCCTCCACACGAGGCACGGGCTTGAGACCATGTCCCTGCGACACCGTCTTCTGCGTCTCGGCATCGTCCAGGAGGTTACACCCTTGCGTACAAAGTACCCTGCCCTTCTTGCCCACATACTGCTTCATGGCCTCATAGAGACTCTTGTACTTGGCGGGCTTGGCGGAAAAAGACCAGGTGCCGGCGATGTCCTCCTTGTTGTCTGCCATGGGACCGATGAGCGCGATGGTCTGGTTTCGGGAAAGAGGCAGGACCTGCCCCTCATTGCGAAGCAGGACAAAGGACTCTGCCGTGATGCGGCGAGCCTCCTCGCGATGCGCCTTGCAGTAGGTCAGTTGACGGGCACGCTCACCGTCGCAGTATTTGTAAGGGTCGGCAAAGAGCCCCAGTCGCCACTTGGCCTCCAGGACACGGCGGCACGCCTGGTCGATGTCCTCCTGGCTGACCCTGCCTCCTGCAAGCGACTTGCCAAGGGTCTGAATGAACCCCTGCGACACCATGTCCATATCGACTCCGGCTCTCAGGCAGCGGGCCGAGACACTCTGCACGTCCCCGATGCCCCAGCCGCCTCGCTGCATCTCCGTGATGGTTGCATAGTCCGTCACCACAAAACCTCCGAATCCCCACTGCTTGCGGAGGACATCGGTCATCAGCCAGCGGTTGGCCGAAGCGG
>CALZGT010000095.1 GCA_945787235.1 uncultured Prevotellaceae bacterium | reverse complement strand
GTAAAAGACCACAAAGGTAATTCCATAGAGAATTGTAATTAATAGAACCTACCATAAGACCTCTGCCCTACAACAAAAAACGGCTTCCGGCTGCATAAGGCAACCGGAAGCCATTTCTTTTATTCACCACCAGTAAGTGAGTCTCACACAAAAGCACTTACAGCCTCACCTGCTTCCTATTCAAAATAGAACGTCAGCACCACCATCTTGGCGCGGGCCTTATCAACGGCGTGGGTGTATTTCATCAGTGTGCCGTCTATCAGGTCGGTGCGGTCTTTCTTCAGGATATTGGCCAGTCCGAAGCAAAACTTGAGTTCGGGAATCAGTTTGAAGTAACGCAGGTATATGTCACACCCCATACCAACCTCCAGACAGCAGTCGAAAGTCTTCAGGCGGAAGGCCTGGTGCTTACGCGTGGTAAGGTCAACAGTGGGAGACACTCCTGCTATGACGTAAGGACGGAAATTATTGAAACGGGGAGCTGCAATCTTGAAATCTACGGGTACCGAGATGTACGTGCTCTTGATGTTCTGCGTAGTGTCACGGCCACTCACCTGTTCGTGCATCCACACATGCTTCTGACCAAAGGCCAGGGTAGGCGTCACACGCAAGGACACATGTTTATGGAGTTTCAGTTCTGCCAATACACCCACGTTGAAACCAGGATTGTAGTTGTTGATGTCGGCATACCACTGCTCACCCGTCTCCGGGTCGATGTAGCCATTGTTCAGGAATTCCAGGTCCTGAACGTGGAGACCGAACGAAAAACCATAATGCAGACGCCGGTCGTCCAGGTACGGCCGGTTCTGGACCTTGCGCTCCTGGGCACTGAGCACCAGTACACAAAGACACAGTGAAATGAACAAAGTAATGCGTTTCATCCGTCTTATTAAACGCGCAAACGTCTTTTTTATTGTGCAAATCATTATTTTTAGGTATCAACGGCAAAAAATACCACAAAAATGATACACCATTGGCAGAAAATCACTACCTTTGCCTTGCAAAAGAGAAAACCCAATTTATTAATTCTTAAAATTCATACTACTATGGCTTACGTAATTGGTGACGATTGTGTTGCTTGCGGCACTTGTATCGACGAATGTCCCGTGGGAGCAATCTCTGAGGGTGACATCTATTCTATCAACCCCGATGAGTGCACTGAGTGCGGCACTTGCGCTGACGCTTGCCCCAGCGGTGCTATCTCTAAGTAAGACTGGCACACAACACCGTCTTTCAACGAAGAAAAAGCCTCTCTGGCAAGTATGCTGGAGAGGTCTTTTTTGTATCTCAAGATACTTGGCAATGTATCTTTAGATACTTGGCACTTTATCTTTAGATACTTGGCCATGTATCTTTAGATACTTTTTTTTTAGCGGAAAAAGGGTCTGAAAACGCACAAAACAGGCCAGTGCAAGTTATTTTGCGGCCAAAACTGCTTTTTTTGGTCATTTGTATGCTGTATTTCATTATTTTATCGTACCTTTGCAACCGCTTTCCGCCCAGGTCGCTGGCAGGATGAAGAGTTCCCTGTTATGCCTCGGCTGAACGACAAACAATTTTTTAAATACCAAATTCAAAAATGGCAGATTTGATTAAAATTGCTGAGGAAGCATTTGCTACTGGCAAGCAGCACCCCTCATTCAAGGCTGGTGACACACTGACCGTAGCTTACAAGATCGTCGAGGGTAACAAGGAGCGTATCCAGCTCTACCGTGGCGTATGTATCAAGATTTCAGGTCACGGTAACAAGAAGCGCTTTACCGTTCGCAAGATGAGCGGCACCGTAGGTGTAGAGCGTATCTTCCCCATCGAGAGCCCCAACATTGACAGCATTACCGTCAACAAGGTAGGTAAGGTTCGTCGCGCCAAGTTGTACTACCTGCGCAACCTCACCGGTAAGAAGGCTCGCATCGCTGAGAAGCGTGTTGCCAAGAGTGCTGAGTAATTCTCCTCTTGCATCCCACAAAAGAAAAAGAGCGTCGGTTCTTGTGAACCGACGCTTCTTTTTATGTAAAAAGGTCAGAGGTTATCGAATGGGTTATTGTTGGTTTGAGGCTGTATTCGGGTTATTGTTCAGGACTGCTCAATAGAGGACGAGAACTATAACCCGAATACAATAGGATACCTACTTTAACCCCTTCGATAACCCATAACCTATAACCCATAAACTGCGAACTACTAGAACCCTTTCTCCACCAAGTACTCAGCAATCTGCACGGCATTCAGGGCAGCCCCCTTCTTGATCTGGTCACTCACGAGCCAGAAAGTAAGGCCGTTGGGGTTGGCCAGATCCTTACGGATACGTCCCACGAAGACATCATCACAGTTCTCATGGAAGAGGGGCATGGGATAGACCTTCTGTGCAGGATCATCCTCCAACTGCAAACCATTGCCGTTGCGCACGGCCTCCTTAAACTGCTCCACGCTGACAGGCTGCTCCGTCTCGGCCCAGATAGCCTCACTATGGCAGCGGAGTGAAGGCACGCGTACACAGGTAGCACTCACCTCACAGTCAGTGTGCATGATCTTCTTGGTCTCGTTGTACATCTTCATCTCCTCCTTGGTATATCCATTCTCAGTGAACACGTCAATCTGGGGAATCACGTTGAAGGCCAACTGATAGGCGAACTTCTCGACCGTGGGCTTTTCACCGGCCAGCACCTGACGGTACTGTTCGTACAACTCCGCCATAGCGGCAGCTCCTGCCCCACTGGCAGCCTGATAACTGCTGACATGAATGCGCTTGATGTGACTGATGTTCTCCAGTGCCTGAAGAGCCACTACCATCATGATGGTGGTACAGTTGGGGTTGGCAATGATGTTGCGGGGACGGTTCAGCGCATCCTCGGCATTGCACTCAGGCACCACGAGAGGCACATCCTCGTCCATACGGAAGGCACTGCTGTTGTCAATCATCACCGCACCATGCTTGGTAATGGTCTCTGCATATTCCTTGGCCGTACCGCCACCTGCACTGGTAAAGGCGATATCCACTCCCTTGAAATCATCATTGTGCTGAAGCAACTTCACTTCAATTTCCTTGCCACGGAACGTGTACTTCTTCCCCGCGCTACGCTCGCTGCCGAAAAGCAGCAGTTCATCGATGGGAAAATTTCTCTCGTCGAGCACACGCAGGAACTCCTGTCCTACGGCTCCGCTTGCACCTACAATTGCAACTCTCATAAATCTTTAATAATACTAATTACCTATAAATGCGCCGCAAAGGTACGACAAATATATTGAATAGCGAAACATGGAAAATAAAATTTTCCGTTTAACCTCGTGAAATCACCATAAAAGACATGCAAATGGCAATCTCAACCATCTTAAGTGCCCACCTTTTTCATTTCTGTGCTTTCAAAATAACGTTTTCTGTTCCGATTCTTAATTATCGTTTCTTCATTGCCCGTAAGTCCCGGATTTTTTGTACCTTTGTACCCAAATCCTACATGACCCTGATACACATGTTTTTGCTTGTCCATATTCTGAGTGCACAGAAAGCTCTGGTGACCGACCCGACATGGATATTCTTCCTCGTCCTTGTCATCATCCTGGGTGCGTCCATCCTGCTCCGCCGCCTTCACATCCCCCACATCATCGGCCTCATCCTGGCCGGCATCCTCATCGGCGAGCACGGATTCAACATCCTGGCACGCGACAGTTCCTTCGAACTCTTCGGACAGGTAGGCATCTACTACATCATGTTCCTGGCCGGACTGGAACTGAGCATGGGAAGTGTCATCCAGCACGGCAGACAAGGCATCCGATTCGGCCTCCTCACCTTCCTCATCCCCTTCACGCTGGGATTCCTGTCATCCCACTGGCTACTGGGCTATGGGGCAGCCCCCTCGCTCATGATGGCCAGTCTCTTTGCCTCCCACACCTTGGTGAGCTACCCCATCGTGGGACGCTATGGTATGGGGCGCCATCCGAGTGTCATCGTGTCGGTCATAGCCACAGCCTTCACCACCTTCTTCTCCCTGCTTACGCTGGCCTTCGTGGTGGGCAGTCAGGACCCCGATGCCGATTGGCTCTACTGGCTCTTCTTCTTCCTCAAGTGTGTCCTCTACGGTCTCACCGTCATCTTTGGCTTCCCCTGGGCAGCCCGCCGTTTCCTGCGCCGCTTCGATGACAGCGTGGCGCAGTACGTCTTCATCATGTCCCTAGTCTTCCTCGGTGCTGCCCTGGCCAAACTGGCCGGGCTGGAAGGATTGCTGGGTGCTTTTGTGTCGGGTCTGGTCATCAACCGCCTCATCCCACACACCTCCCCCCTCATGACGCGCATCGAATTTGTGGGCAACGCGCTCTTCATCCCTTATTTCCTGATTGGAGTGGGCATGATCATCGATGTGCGTGTCATGGTCAGCGACACCTCCTCGATAGGCATCATTCTCACCGTAGTGGCCATCGCCATGCTGACCAAATGGCTGGCTGCCTGGGTAATGAACCTGGGTAAGGGAGGTTCAAGCGCATCACGCATCCTGATGTTCGGACTGAGCAACGCCCACGCGGCAGGTGCCCTGGCCATCGTCATGATAGGCACCTCGGTAGGACTCATGGACGAAGTCATGCTCAACGCCACGGTGGCTCTCATCCTTGTTTCGTGTATCTTCAGCAGCATTGCCACCAACCATGGTGCCCGCAGACTGGTGCTCTCGGACAGCCAGACAGAGCAGAACAGGGGGTCGTACCACGGAAAGTGCCTCGTGACCTATGACCACCCGGAGAACGTGGAGGTGCTGACCCAGCTGGGCATCACCATCCGCAACCCCTACATCTACGACAGCCTGATGGGACTCTCCGTAGATTTTGACGAGGACAACGTCCAGGACCGTTCCATCATCGCCATGCACGAAGGACAGCAGAACAAGGCGCTGCGCCGCAGCAAGAAGAACCTGCTGGAGGCGAAACGCATTGCAGCGGCGGCGGACGTGCAGATGTCCACCCTGAGCCGGGTGAGCACCAACATCGCCTCGGGCATCCTGCACACCATGAAGGAGCAGGATGTGGGTGAGGTGATACTAGGCATGCACCTCATAGACGGAAATGCCGTGGGAGGCTCGCTGGGCAACGTCGTGGATGGCGTGTTGGCAGGGTCACACCGTGAGGTGATGGTAGTACACCTCACCGTACCCCTCGGCACACTGCGGCGCATCATCGTCCTCATTCCCGAAAAGGCGGAATACGAGGTGGGATTCTACAAGTGGGTGGAACATGTATGCCGTCTGGGCGAGCAGTTGGACTGCCACCTTGTCTATTACGGATGGACGAAGACGCTGTCCTACATCAACGAGTACATGGTCACCAAACACCCGCACGTACGTACGGAAAGCCACATACTGAAGGAATGGGACGACGTGTCCCTGCTGAGTGATACCTGCGGACGCGGGGAACTCATCGTGTCCGTGACTTCACGGCCGGGCTTCATCTCACACGTCCCCCAGATGAACATCCTCCCACAGCTCCTCGCCAACGATTTTCACTACAGCAGCATCATGATGCTCTTCCCCGACCAGTATGGCGAGCCCACCGAGCACATGACGGTATTCTCACCCAACGGCATCGCCGTGACCCGCAACCTAAGACTGGGGAAACGCAACAAGAAAAACAAGAAGAAAAAGAAATAAACGAGAATTATGATAAAACTACGCCATATCACCAAAAGCTTCGGAAACCTGCAGGTGCTCCGGGGCATCGACCTCGACATACAGAAGGGAGAGGTAGTCAGCATCGTAGGCCCCAGCGGAGCAGGAAAGACAACACTCCTGCAAATCATGGGTACCCTTGACAAGGCAGATGAGGGCATCATTGAGATTGACGGCATTGACGTGAGCCGCCTCAAACAGAAGGAACTGAGCAAGTTCCGCAACCAGAAGATAGGATTCGTGTTCCAGTTTCACCAGCTGCTGCCGGAATTCACGGCACTGGAGAACATCATGATTCCGGCCTTCATTGCCGGAAAGGGAAAGAGCGAGGCACGGGAGCGTGCCCAGGAACTGCTGGCCTTCATGGGACTCACCGACCGGGCATCGCACAAACCCAGCGAACTGTCAGGAGGCGAGAAGCAGCGTGTGGCCGTGGCACGTGCCTTGATGAACAATCCCGTGGTCATCATGGCCGACGAACCCAGCGGAAGCCTTGACTCCAAGAACAAGGAGGAACTGCACCGTCTTTTCTTCGAACTGCGCGACAAGATGGGGCAGACCTTCGTCATCGTCACCCATGACGAAACCCTGGCTACCCTCTCCGACCGCATCATCCACATGGCAGACGGAGGGATAGTCGGGTAAAAAAGACTATTTCCAACTGGGCACCCCACTGCCGGCACGATAAACGGCGTGCAGGCACAAGTGGAACTGCAGGGTGCTGTAGGCCGGTATGGTGGTCTGCGCCTTGCTGCCGTAGGCCATCTGCTGGGGTATGTACACCAGCCACTCATCGCCCGGCACCATGTACTGCAGGGCGGTGGAGAAACCCTCCACGGTAGAAGCGACGGCCAGGACGGCCGGTGCAGCCACCTGGGCATCATAGTCGCCATAGTAGGTCTGGTCGGCCACCTTCTGCTGTGTATATAGCGCACCGTCTGCCCCTTCATACTGGGTGGGCATCAGGAACAGCCGGTAGCTGGCACGTATGGTGTCGGAATAGTGAGGCATGAGGGCTCCCTCGCGCGTACCTTTCTTTAATATATGTACGCACACGGAATCGGTAGCCTGCTGCGTGTCGTAGTCGGCAGACTTCTGCAGGGTCTTGAACCTGCGCCACTCACAGTGTGCCTCCCAGTCCTCTCCATACTGGGCCTTGGCCTGGGCGATGGCCGTACGGGCAGAGTCACTCACCTGTTCGTACCAGGCTGCGTTGCGTGCCTGCCAGTTGGTGTAGGGGTCCCATGTACCGTCTGTCTCTGAGCATGATGCCATGCCCAGAGCCAGAACGAGACAACAGGATATTTGTTTTATTATCTTTGTCATTTGCATGTTCATCAGATGAGATTCTTCAGGAGGCTGGTGATGCTCACCTTATCCTCGATGATGCTGCGCAGGTCGCTGATGGCTACGCGGCGCTGCTCCATGGTGTCGCGGTCACGCAGCGTCACGGTATTGTCCTCCAGCGTCTGCTGATCGACGGTGACGCAGTAGGGGCAACCGATGGCATCCATGCGGCGGTAGCGCTTGCCTATCTGGTCCTTCTCCTCGTACTTGCAGTTGAAGTGGAAACGCAGGCTGTTGATGATTTCCTGTGCCTTCTCAGGCATACCGTCCTTCTTGGTGAGGGGGAACACGGCGAGCTTGACGGGAGCAAGGGCGGCAGGCAGGTGCAGCACGGTACGTGTCTGGCCGTCGGGCAGCTGCTGTTCCTCGTAGCTGTGACACATGATGGAGAGGAACATGCGGTCCACACCGATGGAGGTCTCGATGACGTAGGGAGTATAGCTCTCGTTACGTTCAGGGTCGAAGTATTCAATCTTCTTGCCGCTGTACTTGGCATGCTGGCTGAGGTCGAAGTTGGTGCGGGAATGGATACCCTCCACCTCCTTGAAGCCGAAGGGCATGTGGAACTCGATGTCGGTAGCGGCATTGGCATAGTGAGCCAGCTTGTCGTGGTCGTGGAAACGGTAGTTCTCGGCCCCGAAGCCCAGGTTCTGATGCCACTTCATGCGGGTCTCCTTCCACTTGGCGAACCAGTCGAGCTCCGTACCGGGCTGGATGAAGAACTGCATCTCCATCTGTTCGAACTCACGCATACGGAAGATGAACTGGCGTGCCACAATCTCATTGCGGAAAGCCTTGCCTATCTGGGCAATGCCGAAAGGAAGCTTCATGCGGCCCGTCTTCTGCACATTGAGGTAGTTCACAAAGATACCCTGTGCCGTTTCAGGACGGAGATATATCTTGCTGGCTCCCTCGGCTGCAGCACCCATCTCGGTGCTGAACATGAGGTTGAACTGGCGCACGTCGGTCCAGTTGCGCGTACCGCTGATGGGGCATACAATCTCCTCGTCGAGGATAATCTGCTTCATACCCTCCAGGTCAATGCCGCCTTCTGCGTTCATCACCTCCTGGAAACGCTTGTGCAGGGCATCACGCTTCTCCGCCAACTCCAGTACCTTGGGAGAGGTGGCACGATACTGTGCCTCGTTGAAGTTCTCCTTGAAACGCTTGCGCGCCTTCTCCACCTCCTTGTCTATCTTCTCATCGTACTTGGCCATCTGGTCCTCGATGAGCACATCGGCACGATAGCGCTTCTTCGAGTCACGGTTGTCGATGAGGGGGTCGTTGAAAGCATCCACATGACCGGAAGCCTTCCAGGTGGTGGGGTGCATGAAGATGGCGGCATCGATGCCCACGATGTTCTCGTGCAGCAGCACCATGCTCTGCCACCAGTACTGCTTGATGTTGTTCTTCAGTTCCACACCGTTCTGACCATAGTCATACACGGCCCCGAGTCCGTCATAGATATCACTTGAGGGGAAAACAAAACCATACTCTTTACAATGCGATACAATCTTCTTGAAAACGTCTTCTTGTTGTGCCATATTATTAATATATTAATTTCGCGCGGCAAAGTTACGAATAAGCGAGAACAAAACCAAATAAAGCTTGCTTTAATTTGTTTTTGTCGAGCGAAAGTGATTAAGACCAAAGGTCAGAGTTACGAATAAGCGAGGGAAATTCCAAATTTATTTGAGAATTTCCGAGTGAAAGGACCACGAAACTTGTTTCGCTTGGCTTGTCCAAGAACTAAGACCGAAGATCGGTTGGCCAGTGTTTCCATAATAACCTCTATTTGGGTGCAAAGTTAACAAAATCGTTTGATGCGTCAAACGATTTTGGCCAAAAATCGTTTGACGTGCA
>CALZGT010000094.1 GCA_945787235.1 uncultured Prevotellaceae bacterium | reverse complement strand
CGGTTGTAACGCCAATTGGGACTTACGTTGAAGAATCGGCCACACATGATAGCGTTCTGGGTGTTAACCAAAGACAGTGAGTCACGCTGACTATCGGGTACACTCTGGTTATAGACGAAATACTTCTTATAACGTTCAAACTCCTTGTTCCAAACATCATCGTTGGGGGCTAAGACAAGGTAGCTGCTGTCCTCACGCTCAATGAAACCGTAAGAGTTGATGATCTTGTTATAGAGCGTGGTGACGGAGTCGAGATAGACCACCTTACCATCCACAATGCCACCAGGGGTGGAAGCATTGATGTCAAGCTCATACTCATCGTACTGCTTGAAGAAGGCTGTCAGACCTTCCATCATACCGCAGTTCTCGGTATATTCACGTACGTTGGGGAGGAAGGGAAGCACCCCGTTCACCTTGTACAGGATACCGTTGCTGGAGAGTTTCATGCCATCAAAGTCAGTTCCATTGATGGTACCGCTCTTGTCGTCCTTACCCACGAAGCGCATGTACTTCATGTTGCGCATCGTCACGGTGTCCTCGGTGAGGGCAGACACGCTGCGGGCATAGAGTGCCATGTGGTTCTGCAGGAACTGGGTGACAGCCTTGTTGTCCTCCCACTTCTTTCCCTGTGCCTTCTCCTCTTCGTAGAGTGCAATGATGCTGTCCTTCTCAGCCGCCGTCAGCGTCTTGGGTGCCCACACGGTGAACTGCTGGGGTGAACTGAACAACTCGGTAGCCTCGATGCCCTCTATCACCTGATAGAACTGTGACAGTTCAGCGTCAGCCTTGATATTCTCAAGCAAGGTGGGCTGGTCTGCCATACCACCGGGAATGACGTTGAAATGCTCATTCCAGGTGTCGGTGCATGCCGACCAGAGCAAGGGTGCTCCGGCCAGCATGACTGCCGTCATAAGTTTGTTTATCTTGTTAATCTTCATAGATGTTGCTGTATTATAAGGTTACAAATCATCCTCGGCCTTGCCTTCGCCCTCGATGCCATATACGCTCTTGGGAACGATTTCGAAATAGTCCATCATACACAGGGCTGAACCTACGGCCCATACACTCTTGATGCGGATGGTGTGCTTGACGTTCTCGTCCAGGTGAGCCGTACACAACACATAGCGGCGCGTACCGCCCTGGTTGCAGAAGTAGCTCTTGTCCATGGGCTTTCCATCCTCCTTGCCATACTGTGAAGTGAAGATACCGGCAGGACCATGATACCATCCCAGGTTGTGCATATCCTTCTTCTTGGCCTCTATTTCCTCCTTGGTATAACGGCTGGTCGTGGTTGAAGAAGTCAGCTCGAAGAAGCCCGTACGCTCGTAGTAGTTACCCGTGCTGCGCATGTCAAAGGGAATACCCTGGGGCTTGCCATCGAGATAGAACTGGCAGATACCGCGAGAATCCATGGCACAGAAGCCAAGACGAATCTGGTAGGTACCCGTGGGTACGGTAGGCAGCTGGAGGGTCACGTCGTAGCTACCGTTGTCGGAGCAGATGTTGTACTCGTCACCCTGGTAAGACCAGTACCAGTTGCGGGCTCCCTGATAGAGGAAGATACCGTCGCTGTTCACCTTCACGTTGTCCAAGTAGCCCTCGGGCAGGATGTAGTTGCGGGCAGGAGCATCGGGAGACTCGCAGGACGTGAGGTCCCAGGTCTTCTCGTTGCGGAGCTCGTTGGAGAGGAACTCGGGGAACAAGTCGATCATGTCGAAACGAATGCGGGTGTTGAACACGCCCTGCTTGACCTCCTCGCTCCATTCCAGGAGTCCGTCGGTAGTATAGTAGAAACCATTGAGCGACTCCTGCAGGAGGTCTTCGCCATTGGCATCCTTGGCACCGATGGTGGAATAGACATGGATACCCGGGTCGAAGCAGCGAATCATGTCACCACGGTTGATGTAGAGGTCGTTGCGCTTCTCACCAGCCTTGATCCACTTGGTCACGGTGAGCTGCTCGATCTTGATGGTGGCCAGCGAGTCGAGCGTGGTGTACCACTCACAGGGATTAATCTTGCTGGTCTCGCAGGAAGTGATGCGGGTAAACTTCTTGTAGGAAGTAGAGAAGGGCAGACACTGGTAAGCCATGAAACGGTACAGGGGATTCTGCTTGTCCTTCAGCATCTCGGGGTTGCTGGGGTCGTAGTCAGGACCGCCGTAGATGTTCTGCGCATAGCGGTAGAGCCCCTCCAGGTCGGTGATGCCGTAGCGTTGTTCCAGAATGGAGTCGGGGCAGGCAAATACGGTGAACTTGAAATTACGTGTATCGGGCACGGTACAATAGTCCCACTGGGCACCCGAATACACCTTCTTGCCGTTATAGGGTCTCCACTTCTCGTCGCGGCAGTCCCAGGTAGCATCCTTGATTTTGTTGGCCATGTAGCTGGCAATACCCGTAGCAGAGAGGGCCTCGTTGATGAGGTTGATGTCGGGGTTCTCGAGCATCAGGTCAGCCAGGGTCTGGTTGGAAGAACTCAGCACCATATCAACGGTGTGTACGATACCATTCTCCACCGAGTCGTTGGAGAGCTCCGGGATGACCATACCGCTACGGTTCAGGCGGAAGGTGGCGTTGACGGTGTCTCCCTGCTCGTCGATGATGAACTTCTCGTCGAGCGTGAGGTAACGGTCGTTCATGTTGACCTTGCCGATAGAGGGAAGACCCAGCAGGTCGGAGGTGTTATAGACGAATCCGTTGATGAAGTGGGTACGGGCGATGGTGTCACACACGTCCACGGGGATGTCGGAAACCTTACTGTACCCATTCTGCTTGAGGAACTTATCCACAGCCTCGTTGTTGGGCGCAAAACAGGTGAACTGACCATAACATGAAATAAGGTCCATGAGGTTGATGCCACGCTTGCTGTCGGTAGCGCGGGTCACAATCTCGGCGAACTTGCTATAGTCCTCGTTGTTCTGGAGATAGTCTGCCATCATCTCACCTGTGAAGGTGTAGTAACTCTCAGCAGGCATCTCGTCAGCACAACTCTGGGCGGTGAGGCCAAAGACACCCACCATGCCAAGAGCAAGCCAAGTATAGAATTTCTTGAAAATGTTCATAACCTATCTGTTAATTATTTGTTTTGTTGGAATTTGTCATCATCGTCGGAAGCACCATAATAGGCCTTCTGCTTCAGGTCGGGGTTGTTGCGCAACTCAGTCTTGTTGTAGGGCCAATACAGCGACTCGTAGTTCACGAAGAGGCTGTTGGTAGCACCTGAGGCAATCTTGGCCGAAACGTTGGCCTTCACGTAGTTGGTATTGCCCTCGCGGTGGCACTGGCGCAGCAGGTCAAACCAGCGCTTGCCCTCGAACATCAACTCACGCTGACGCTCCTGGAGACAGAGGTCAAGCAGCGCAGACTTGGTCTGGTACTTCTCAATCTTGAGCTCCTGGGCATGTGTGGTGTTGGTGCTGGTCGTCATGATGCTGCGGCGGTTCACCGTCCAGATGAGATAGAAGGCACGCTTCAGGTTGTCGTCGAGTTCCGTCACGGTGTTGCCGTTCTCATTGGTAGTCTCCGTCACCTGACCCAGCTGGATGAGGGCCTCGGCCTGCATCAGCATGACATCGGTGAGGCGGTAGAAAATCCAGTTATGTTCATGAAGATCACTACGATAGCTGTAACTGGCAGCATAGAAGGGATTGGCCGTAATGGGCTCAATGTCGGTTGTACCATAAAGGAACTTGCTGACATAACCTGCGGTATAAGTATCATCGTCAGGACGGATGTTCTCGAAATAGCGTACGTCCAACTTGTGGTCGAAGACCTTGAAATTGCTGTTATAGACATCCGTCAGCACCTTGTCGTTGACAGCGAGGAAACCACGACCGTCATTGCCACCTTTATTGTTGGGCTTAAGCGAACCATAAAGGCTTCCGAGCGGGTTGCTTTCTGCATACTTATCTGACCCATCAGGGGTGAAGCAGAGTTCAAAGATGCTCTCGAAACCGTTGCCATCAGAGGAGAACATGTTGTTGTGCGTGTTGCCAAAGTACTTGTCCTCATAGCACTGGTACAGGGGGAACCCCTCTACCCCATTCCACTCGTCCTTTTCATTGTGGAAGAGAGCCAGGTAACCGGAACGGCTGCCACTCAGCATGGCATAGTCCTCATTGTACTCTTTACGCTTGTAGTCGATGACCTTCTGGCAGTAATCCACGCACTTCTGGTACTGTCCGTCCCAGAGGCAGAGGTCAGCCAGGAGCGCATAGATACCGGCACGGGTAAAACGGTTGCGCGAACTGTTGTACTCGCTGCTGTTGTCCTTGGGGAAAGCCGTGAGGGCATGTACCACCATGGTGTCGAGGTCCTCAATGAGCGACTTGACAATCTGGTCACCATCCACAGCGGGCATGGGCTGTATGTCCGCATCAGACTGGATGGCGAAGGTGTAGTAAGGCACATCCTTGAAGGCACGTACCAGGTAGAAATAGCAGAGATCGCGGATGGCAGCCATTTCGGCCTTGGTAGCCATCACATCGCTTTGGGTATAGGTAGGATCCTTCTCTGCTACCTGCTCACAACGCTTGGAGATGATGTTGCACTGGCCGATGACAGCATAGAAAGCCGTCCAGTCGGTATAGGCATTGGTACTCTTGAGGTCTTCCTTCAGACAGCGGTAGAGGTCAAGCCTCGTGGTGGCATTGCGGCCCTCGGTGACGTTGTCACTACGGGTCTCACCCCACATGATGCAGCGTTCGAGGAAGGCATCAGCCTGCATCTTCACATAGACACCGGCCACCATCTGGTCAACGTCGGTCTTCTCGTTCCAGAAGTTGTCCTCCGAAACGAAGGTCTTGGGCTCGATATAGAGGAAGTCACGGCATCCGGTGAAAGCCAGGGCAGCGACTCCTACGAGCGCGAGAGATTTTATTTTATTGAGGTATTTCATAATGATGAACTCTGTTAGGATTAGAAATCAATACTCATGCTGAAAGTATATGACTTGGAGCGAGGAGTCTTGCTGCTGTCGGTAGATACGCCGTAGCCGCCATAACCGATTTCGGGATCCACACCGCTGTACTTGGTGAGGCAGAAGAGGTTGTTGGCACTGGCATTGAAGCGGAGACCGTTGATATGCAGTTTCTTGAAGAACTCATACTTCTTGGTGTCGAAGCTGTAGCTCAGCTGCAGGTAGTTGAGACGCAGGAAGGAAGCATCCTCGATGAAGCGGTCGCTCACCAGCGTGTTGTAGTTGGTGGCCAGCGCGCTGCTCAGGGCACGGGGGATAGAAGTTACGTCACCCTCCTTGCGCCAGCGGTAGTTGACAGCCTGGCTCTGGTTGTTGTTGCTGTTCATGGCCTCGTTGCGGAGACGACCGAGGTTATAGACATCAATGTCAACACGGTAGTTGAACTGAGTGCTCAGACGCCAACGCTTGTAGTTGAAGGAGATACCGAAACCACCGGTGAGCTTGGGCAGAGAGCTACCCAGATAAACGATATCCAGCTCGTTGATCTGACCGTCGTGGTTGACATCCTCGTAGATGGCATCACCACCATTGAACTTACCCACGCTGGCACCTTCCTCGTAGCAGAACTTCATCTGGAGGGGTACACCCTTCTCATCGTAGATGACCTTACCCTCGGCATTCATGGCCACGGGATAGGTGATGCCACGGTCAATGTTCTCCTGGAGCTGGGCCTTACCCTCGGCGGTGCGGGCCATCATCTCTGCGGTAGAGTAGTTGTACTGATATACACCCTTGCTGCGGAAACCATAGATAGAACCGAAGGGGTTGTTGATCTGTACACGCTGGAGGGCATCGGCATTCTTGCGAGAGAAGTCCGTGTTGAGGTTCTCGAGCACGTTCTCGTCCATCTCCTTGATGAGGTTGTGGTTGTTGTTGAAGTTCACGTAGCAGTCCATCCAGAAGTCCTTCTTCTTGAGCAGGCGGTTACCGTTGATGTTGAACTCCCAACCCTTGTTGACCATCTTGCCGATGTTCTTGTAGGGCAGGCTGCTCCAACCCGTAGCGGTGCTGATACCGGCACCACCCATAAGCATGTCGGTGGTACGGCGCTCATAGACCTCGAGGGCCATGGTCAGACGCTCGTCGAAGAAACCGATGTTGAAACCGAAGTTGAAGGAGTTGACCTTCTCAGCGGTGAAGTTGGTCATCTTCATGCTGCTGGCATTCATAGATACGGTACCCAGGTAAGACTTACCCGTGCTGTACTTGTTCATGTAGAGGTAGTCCTGACCGGGAATGTTATACACGATACCCCAACCCGGACGGAATGCGAGGGCACTCATCTTGGCCTTCTCGCGGGCCCACTTCATGAAGGGCTCGTCAATGATGTTCCAACGACCTGAGATAGAGTATGAGGGATTCCAGCATTTGTCGGGACCCAACTTCGTAGTACCATCCAGACGAACCGTACCCTGTACGGAGTAGCGACCGTTGAGGTAAGAGTAGTGAGCCGTGAGGAGACCTGCGAGGCTCTTCCACTGGCTGAATCCGCTGCTCATGCCGCTGATAAGACCACCTGCAGAGGGTGAGGTGATGCCGGAAGGCAGACGCTTGGCATCAGTGCTCTGGTTACTGTTGCTGCCGCTGGTGAGTTCGAACTGTCCCATGGCAGTCATATAGTGCTTCTGGTTCTTGAAATGGGGCGTGAAAGTCAACTTGTGACGCGTAGTGAAAGAGAGACTCTTGGCACTGTAAGAATAAGCCGTGTGCGTGTCCAGGTAGTTGGAGGTGCTGAGTTCACGGGGATAGTCCTTGTCGTCGTACGTATTGTTGATGTTCACATAAACGTTACCCACATAGTTCAACTGATGGTGGTCGCTGTCCAGACCGAGCAACTTGTATTCCAGCTGGAGCTCGGGAGCCATGGCATAGTTGCGCTGGCTGTACTTGGCCAGGTTGGCACTGGCCACGAGGTTGGGAATACCCACCTGGTCGTTGAGACGGTGCTGGGTACCGCCGGCTCCCTGCAGCATGAAGTAATAGTCATTGCTGGGCACGCCGTTCACGTACTCGTAGTAGGGAGAGAGGTTGGGCATCTTGTTGTAGGCATGACCCATCAGTCCGTCGTAGTTACGAGCGTTGTCGGTATAGGTCAGCGAGAAGTTGGAGACAATCTTGATACGGTCGCTCACCATGTAGTCGAGGGCCATACGGGTAGAGAGTCGGTTCAGACGCTGCTTGATGACGGTACCCGTCTCGTGGTCGTAACCACCACCGATGCGGAACTGCGTCTTCTGGTCACCACCAACGAGAGAAACATAGTGGTTCTGACGCGTACCCACCTGCTTGACGAGGTCGAGC
The DNA here is from genome assembly GCA_945787235.1 of uncultured Prevotellaceae bacterium. GTDB lineage: Bacteria > Bacteroidota > Bacteroidia > Bacteroidales > Bacteroidaceae > Physcousia. The sequence goes on along the minus strand of CALZGT010000094.1, from coordinate 1,649 downwards.
CAGTCGGTGTTGTTGTCGTACATGTAAGCCTCAGAGAAACCGTTGTAGTCGTAGCTGATTTCAGGGATGTCGGCATCCGTATCGCTCAGCTTGGGATTGAAGTAAGCCTCCTTGAGCAACATGGTGTATTGGTCACCGTTCAGCAGCTTGATGGCCTCGGGCTGGTGTGTCACGGTCAACTTACCGGTGTAAGAGATGCGGGGAGGCCCCACCTTACCACGCTTGGTGGTAATCTCGATGACACCATTGGCACCACGGTTACCCCAGATGGCGGTAGCGGAAGCATCCTTCAGCACCTTGATTTCCTGGATATCCTCGGTGTTGACCTTCAGCAACTCGGCAAACTTCTCCTCGTTGGCCGTAGCCACGTCGAAGTCCGTCTGGTCGATGTCGGTGGCAATCTGGCCGTTTACCACGATGAGGGGCTCGTTGCTGGTCAGCGTAGAGATGGTAGAGGCACCACGCAGACGCATCTGGGTACCTGCACCGAGGTCACCGGAGTTGGCCACGATGTCCAGACCGGCGATACGTCCCTGGAGGGCTTCATCGACAGAGGTGATACCCAGACCCTCGAACTCCTTGGCATCGAGACCCTGTACGGCATAGCCGACCTCACGCTCAGGGATGGCCAGACCGCTTGTCTTGAGCATCTTCTTGGCGGTGACATTGACCACCTTCATCTCCGTAGATTTCTCCGACAGACGGATGCGGTAGGTCGTCTTGTTGATGGGGAGTGTCTGGGTGATGTAACCGATATAACTGATTTTCAGTTTATTCTTGGTACTCTTGATGGACATGGTAAAGTTACCATTGAAGTCCGTCTGTACGGCATTGATGATACGGTTGCTGCCGTCAATCTCCTGCACACTGACACCAGGCAGCACGTCGATGTTGTCCGACACCGTACCGCTGATGCGTGTGATCTGTGCACTTGCCATCTGAGAGACGAGCAAGATACATATTAATAAGGTATATTTAAGTGCTTTCATCTCTTATGGCGTTTTACGGGGTTAGCATTTTCTTCATCCTCTTCGATTTCCCCCATGGCGTTGTACTTCTCTACAAGCGCCATCACCTTGGCAAACTTGTCAGGGTCATAGAAGCAGTTCTGACCGGGATAGAGAGGTGCGTCAATCTGGTGGATGACGATGAAGGAAGAGAGGTTAATCTGCGAGCAGGCGTTTCCAACGAGCGAGCCGCCATTGAAATAGTACTGGCGCGTCATGAGATTGTTCACGTCGCTATCCACGGTGCGCACATTGCCACAGACGTCGCGTACCGTCATCTTGCCTCCGTGCTGGTAGTTGACGTACAGCTTGACGAAGCGCTTGGTCAGGGTGTCCAGACACTGGCTCTCATAGACATCGTTGTTGTGCTCCTCGCCCTCTACATATACGGAGTTGTCCTGCATGTGGTAGGTGACAAAGTTGGTGAGCACGGTCTTCATGTTCTCCAGCTCGGTGCTCATGAAGGTGCTGTCCTCGGGTGTCATCTGATCGACATAGGTAGCGTAGCAGTCATCGATATCTCCAATCTCGTCCCAGGTGGGAAGCTTGTGCGCGTCGATGAGAGGCTGGATGCTCTCGTTCTTGGGAACGAAGATGGTATAGTGATAGTTGTTGAACGAACGGATGGCACGGTCCATGGTG
>CALZGT010000093.1 GCA_945787235.1 uncultured Prevotellaceae bacterium | reverse complement strand
CGGCAGTCTGGTAGGTACGGTAGCGACCGGTGGTGCTGTCATCTCATGCGCCCATGTGGGTGACGTGGAGGCGTATGCCAAGGGGGATGGTGCCATAGGCGGACTGGTGGGCTACAACCAGGGGCTTCTCCTGTCATGCTATCACAGCGGCAAGGAGAAGAACCTTTCAGAAAAGGGTTACCACACCTATGCCGGAGTGGGGAAGTATGACAAGGACAGCTTTGTTTTCAGTTGCTATTATAATATCGATGCCGACCCAGAGAAGTCTGACTATGACAGGCTCGAGCATGGAAAACTCTGTTTCCCTGTCAAAGTGGAGGTGATGCAGTCGGATATCTTTGTGAAAGGAACTGGAACTATTGAGGTTCAGAAGGACGATAGTAGTGACCCAGAGACCACCCATAACACACATAACACACATTGGATGTACCCTCATTATAGCCTCAATCAAGCACTGGAAAAATTCTACGAAAAGGCTGGCACGGATGCCATTCCCATCTCCATCCGGAATGCCTCTCATGCCCCTTGGTACAAGGAGAATTACAAGAGTTACTTTTTCACCTACACCCCAGGAGCATTCCCCCGTGTGCAGTAGCCGTAACCTCCCTGTCCGCCTGCATGGAGGCGGCCTTTCCGGGCACTCTGGGCTGCTTCCAAGCCTTGGAGTAATGTTCAAAAAATAACTTCCTATGATTTTACTTCGTCACTTTTGCATCATCTTTTTGGTTCTATTTCAGCATTTGTTCGGTTACGATGCCCGCATCGCGCCCTTACAAATACTGCAATATAACTCAAAAATCTGAAGCAAAATTGCCGAAGTTATTTTTTGAGCATTACTGAGCTGCAACTTTCGGGCAGATTATTTGCATCTTTCACAAAAAGTGTGTACTTTTGCAGCCAGTTACGTACATAGGTAGAAGCAACCCTATTTAAAAAACTTTATCAGCATGTATTATATCACCAAACGCATGGAGATAGCAGGCTGTCATCACCTGCATCTTCCTTATCCCAGCAAATGTACCCATCTGCATGGGCACAACTGGATTATCACCATCCACTGCAAGTCGAGGGAACTGAATGCCGAGGGCATGGTAGCCGACTTCACCGAGGTGAAGGAGCGCATCCACGGCCAACTGGACCACGCCAACCTCAACGAGGTGGTTCCCTTCAACCCCACGGCCGAAAACATGGCACGCTGGATTTGTGACCAGATCCCCCACTGCTACCGTGTCGATGTGCAGGAGAGTGAGGGCAATACAGCCACCTACGAGAAGGACGATGATGAGGATTAACGAGATTTTCTATTCTTTACAGGGGGAAGGGCGTTTCACGGGTGTACCCGCCGTCTTTGTCCGTCTCGCAGGCTGCAACCTGCGATGCCCCTTCTGCGACACCGACTTCACGTCCTTCACCGAGATGAGCGAGGAGGACATCGTGAGGGAGGTGAACGGCTATCCGGCACGCCACGTGGTGCTGACGGGCGGAGAACCCACCCTGCAGCTCACGGACACCCTGGTAGCACGCCTGCATGAGGCAGGATGCTTCGTGCAGATGGAGACGAACGGCACGCACCCGGTTCCCAGCGGCATCGACTGGGTGACCTGTTCGCCCAAGGCGGGCGGTAGGGTAGTGCTGAAGCGTGTCCACGAGGTCAAGATGCTCTACCAGGGTGAGGGAACAGACCTCACGGATGCCGAAGGCATAGAGGCTGAGGAGTACCGCCTGCAACCGCTCGACACGGGAGACCCTGTCCGCAACGAAGAGATTACAAAAGCAACCATCCAATACATCCTGGAGCATCCTCAATGGAAACTCTCGCTCCAGACCCACAAGATACTGAACGTACGATGACAGAGAAGAAATACACCCCATTGGAACTGAAGAACGGCATCACGGAAACACAGGTGCGCGATGCCATGCGTACCCTGCTCCTGGCCATAGGCGAAGACCCGGAACGCGAAGGACTGCAGGAAACGCCCGACCGCATCATGCGCATGTGGAAGGAGATATTCCGTGGCTACAGCCCGGAACGTAAACCCGCCATCACGACCTTCCGCAACACGAACCGCGAAGAGGAGATGGTCGTAGATTGCGGTGAGTACTACTCCATGTGCGAGCATCATGTGCTGCCCTTCTTCGGCAAGTACTGCTTTGCCTATCTCCCTGACCCCGACGGACGCATCCTGGGCATCAGCAAGGTGGCCCGTGTAGTGTCCTACTGTGCAGCCCGCCTGCAGTTGCAGGAACGGCTGGCCGAAGACATCATCAGTATGCTCAACGAGGCACTCAAGGGCAAGGTGCGCGGCTTTGCCATCATGTTGCAGGGACAGCACCTGTGCAAGACGATGCGTGGCGTGCGCAACAAGGGTGAGATGGGCGTCACGCTCTACACGGGACAGTTCAAGACAAACCGCCAGCTCCGCATGGAGTTCCTCAAGATGGCGGAACTGATGGGGGGCAAGCGATGAGGAAGGTGCTTTTCCCGCTTCTCGTGGCAGTCACGCTGACGGCCTGCGTACACGGCAGGGTGGAGCGGGGCACACGCATCGACCCTGACTCAATACCGCCACGCGACACCGTGGCTACGCTCTCGCCCGACATGCCTCCGGTGGAGCCTGAGGACAGTACGGAAACGGACGAAGTCATGGCTGACTCACTTCTCCAGCAGCCAAGCCAATACGAATGACATCATGATACAGGAAATCAAGACCCTTGACACCCCGGGAGTGGAGGTCTTCGGCACGCTTACCGAAGCCCAGCTCCGCAACCGCCTGGAACCAGAGAAGGGCATCTTCATAGCGGAGAGTCCCAAGGTGATACGCGTGGCACTGGAGGCCGGTTATGAACCTCTCTCGCTCTTGTGTGAGGCGCGTCACATCGAGGGGGACGCACGTGACATCATAGCCCGCTGCGGCGACATCCCGGTCTTTACGGGAAGCCGTGAACTGCTGCAGGCACTCACGGGCTATACCCTGACGCGCGGAGTGCTCTGCGCCATGCGCCGTCCTGCCCCCCGGCCTGTGGCTGAGGTGCTGCAAGGGGCTCAGCGTGTGGTGGTCATCGATGGGGTAGTGGATTCCACCAACGTGGGGGCTATCTTCCGTTCGGCAGCCGCACTGGGCATGGATGCCGTCCTCGTCACCCGCACTTCCTGCGACCCGCTCAACCGCCGTGCCGTGCGTGTAAGCATGGGCAGCGTGTTCCTCGTGCCCTGGACACGGCTGGAGTGCCCCGTGACCGACCTGCACGAGCTGGGATTCAAGACGGTGGCCATGGCCTTGCGCGATGACTCCATCCTCCTGGATGACCCTGTGCTCCAGGCCGAACCCCGACTGGCCATCCTCATGGGCAACGAGGGAGACGGACTGCCCGACACGACGATAGCGGAAGCGGACTACGTGGTGCGCATCCCCATGCGCCATGGGGTGGATTCGCTCAATGTGGCCGCCGCCTCTGCCGTGGCTTTCTGGGCACTGCGCAAGGACCTGGTACGCTGACCCCAGTTTCCTCTCCGTGAGGTCATTTGTCGCTTCTCAGGGAGACATTTGTTGTTTTTCAATACAGAAAGTGGTTTTCTTCCTGCAAAAATGCTTTTTTTCATCACTTTGGGCTTGCATATCATGGTTTTTTCCTATATTTGCAAAATAGATAATAACATGAAAAATATCAGATAGCGACATGATGATGAGAAAACTGCTTCTTGGACTGTTTGCCCTCGCACTCTCTGCCACCCTGACGGCACAGCGTGCCGAGACGGTGCTTCCCACCCGCGACCAACTCCGTCTGCAGGATATGGAGATGTATGCCTTCCTGCACTACTCCCTCAATACCTATACCGACCAGGAATGGGGTTACGGCAACGAAGACCCCGCCCTCTTCAATCCCAGCCGCCTGGACGTGCGCCAATGGGTGCGCACCTGCAAGGCATCGGGCATGAAGGGCATCATCCTCACCGCCAAGCACCACTGCGGCTTCTGCCTGTGGCCTTCGGCCTATACCGACTACTCGGTGAAGGCTTCGCCCTGGCGCGGGGGACAGGGTGACGTGGTACGCGAGTTGTCTGAGGCGTGCCGCGAGTACGGGCTGCGCTTTGCCGTCTATCTCTCGCCCTGGGACCGCAACCATCCAGAGTACGGCAGGGAAGCCTACGTCACTTATTTCCGCAACCAGCTGCGCGAACTGCTCACCCAGTACGGCGACATCTTCGAGGTGTGGTTCGATGGGGCCAACGGGGGCAACGGGTGGTACGGAGGGGCCAATGAGACACGCCAGATAGACCGCCTGACCTACTACCGGTGGGGGGAGACCTACCGCATGATACGGGAGCTGCAGCCCCACTGCATCATCTGGAACGACGGGGCAGAACTACGCGGCGACCTGCGCTGGGTGGGTACCGAGGCTGGCTTTGTGGGCGAGACGAACTGGAGCCGCCTGAACAGTCAGGGTGACGTGTCACGTGATGCGCTGCACTATGGCGTGGAAGACGGGGATGTGTGGGTACCGGGTGAGACGAACACAAGCATCCGTCCGGGATGGTTCTACCACAAGTCGCAGGACGGGCACGTGAAGAGTCTGTCCAAACTCATGGAGACTTACTACAAGTCCGTGGGGCGCAACAGTACCTTGCTGCTCAACTTCCCCATCACCCCCGATGGACTCATCCACCAGGAAGACAGCCTGAGGGGCGCAGCCTTCTACCAGATGGTGCGCCAGATTTTCGACCATCCCCTCAAGGCACGCTGCCGGATTTCGCCCACGGTATCGACCCTTACCTTCCGCCAGCCGACGGAGTTCAACCGTCTGATGCTCCAGGAGGACATACGCAAGGGACAGCGCGTCAAGGCCTTCAAGGTGGAGGCTCTGGTGGAGGGCGTATGGAAGGAACTGCATGACATCATCTCCGAGAACCCGTCCCGCAGCATGACGACGATAGGCCGGAAGCGCATCCTCTGTTTCGAGAATACCCTGGCCACCCAGATACGTGTCACCATCTTGGACAGTAAGGCGCAACCCGTCCTGAAGGGACTGAGTGCCTACCTGGCTCCGGAGATAGACCCTGAGAAGCCCGAGAACGGGGAGAAGAAATGCAAGGCTTACCACATCTTCTACCCCGGTGTGGGAAGTCCCGTACAGTCCATGTTCATCGGACTGGGACGGCAGATGACCGTGCGCGAGTTCCGCTTCCTGCCCGACCAGAAGTCGAGCGAAGGCATGCCGCTGGACTACACGCTCTCACTTTCGGCCGACGATGGCAAGACGTGGAAGGTGGTGGCCAAGGGAGAGTTCTCCAACATCGTGAACAACCCCATCTGGCAGACCATACCCTGCGAACCGGCCACGGGGTCCCTGCTCAAGCTTGACTGTTCACGTATCACCTCAGGCCGTACGATACGCTACAGCGACCTGGAGGTACGTTGAGGCATATCCTAATCTGACAAAGCTAATTTATAGAACCCACCTATAACATGAAGCACCTCTTTCAGACACTCGCGGCCCTGATGGCTTTCGCGCTCTTCTCGTGTGCCGCCACGGCTTCCGGGCACCTGGGACACTTGTTGCCCCAACCACGCAGCATCGAACTCACTTCCAAGGGGTTCAAGCTCTCAGACAAAGTAAAAGTAAGGAATGGCACAGGCTTCGAAGCCATCAGCGGAGCACTCAGCCGCTTCCTCCAGGCAGCACAGCTCACGGAGAATGCGGCAGCTGCGGCTACGATTACCCTCAACAGGGTGGAGACCATCGAGGGCACCGAAAACCATGACGTGCCTCTCTTTGACAACGAAGCGTACCGCCTGACGATAGCCTCAAAGGCCATCACCATCGAGGCGGTGACACGCACAGGCGTCATCCGCGCCCTGCAGACCCTGGAGCAGATGCTGCAGGACAACAAGGAGCAGCTGCCCGGTGCCGTCATCGTGGACTGGCCGGCCTTCAAGGTACGCGGTTTCATGCACGACATAGGACGTTCCTACCTCAGCGTGGAAGAACTCAAGGAGGAGATTGACCTCCTCGCACGCTTCAAGGTCAACGTCTTCCAGTGGCACCTGACCGACAAGCATGGCTTCCGCTTCCAGAGCGTGAAGCACCCCAACGTGAATATGAACTTTACGCCCACGCGCTCACAGAAGTACTACACACAAGCCGAATGCCGTGAACTGCAGGACTATGCCTGGGAGCGTGGCATGACTCTCATCCCCGAGATTGACATGCCTGGACACAGCGCACGCTTCGAAGGAGCCGTGGGATGTACCATGGCGAGCGAGGAGGGAAAAGCCATCCTCAAGGACATCCTCGCCGAGGTGGCTGCTACCTTCGACAAGGCTCCCTACATCCACATCGGAGGTGACGAGACGGCCGAGGCTACCAAGGAGTACATCAACGAGATGGCGGGCTACATACGCGAGACGCTGCAGCGCAAGGTCATGGTGTGGAACCCCTGGGGACAGGGTCAGTCCAACCTGGTAGAACCTGCCACCATGCAGGTGGATATGTGTACCAACTGGGCTACGGCGGGCCGCAAGGTGACGGGCATCCCCAACATCGACATGCGCTACAACTACGTCAACCACTTCGACATGTTTGCTGATCTGGCTGGCATCTACCGCAGCAACATCCTCTATGAGACGAAGGGAACAGCCGACGTGGCCGGTACCATCACGGGTATCTGGAACGACCGTCTCATCTGCGACGAAAAACTCATCGTCAAGGAGAACAACCTCTATGCCAATGTCCTGGCCATCGCTGACCGTGCATGGAAGGGTGGCGGCAAGCAGTACATCGAGACGGGCGGTGCCTACCTGCCCAACAGCGGAGAGGAGTATGAGGAGTTCAAGGACTGGGAGGATCGTTTCCTCTTCCACAAGGCTACCACGCTGCGGGCGGTTCAGGAGAAGATTCCCTACGTACGGCAGACACACATGCGCTGGAACCTGAGCAAGAGCTATGCCAATGACGGAACGGCTGCCACGGCTTTCGAACCGGAAAACAAGGAGGTGCTCACGCCCCAGCCCGGCGACATGACGGTGACGGGTGCCGGCATCTGGCTCAACCACATCTGGGCAGGCACAGTGCCCAGCGTACTGGGCAAGGCGGCGCAGTCCAAGGGACAGACACGCTATGCCTGGACGTATGTCCACAGCGACAAGGAACAGACCGTAGGACTGCAGTTCCAGACCTATGACTACAGCCGCTCTGACCGCGGTGCCGCACCTGCCAACGGCAAGTGGGACATGATGGAGTCGCGGGTGTGGATCAACGATACGGAGATTCTGCCCACCGAGGAATGGACGACGGCCGGCAGCGGTGAGGAGGACGAACTGGGGAACGTGAACTTCACGGCACGCCGCCCCATCCCCGTCATCCTTAAATCTGGTTGGAACAAGGTGGTGCTGAAACTACCCTATGTCAATGCTTCACCATTGCGCGGCAACAAGTGGCAATATACCTGCTTCTTCACCGACCTCGACGGCATCAATGCCGTGGAGGGACTGCGCTACGACCCCAACGGTCCGACGCGTTGATTGTCAGAAGGTGTAATGGGTAATCAGAACCTCACATACATCTGGGCCCAGAGTTGGTTGTAATGTCTGGCAGGTGCCGTGGCTGTCTTGTCATCATGGTAGTTGTACTGGAGCTGCAACATGAGGTTCTTGTGGGGCTGCAGGTTGGCCGCAAGGCTGTAGATGCTGTGCAGGGAGGAATTGGTGGCATAGTCACGGTAGGCATCGTACTTGGCATAGCACTTGATCCACCGCCATACGGGAACACCCAGCGTGGCATACCAGGCATCAGCATGGTCTCCACCGTTCTGAGAAAGACTCGCAGCCTTCCAGCACTGTGCCGTAGCATCCCAGTCACTGGCCTTGCGTCCCTTGGAACGGGCATATTCGGCACGGGCACTCCAGCCGGACTTCTCGTCCTCGTATTTCACACCGAAGGCATAACGCTTGCGGTCGAGGTTCTGCTTGATATCGGCACTGTACCACTTGCCGTACCATCCGAAGGCACCCAGGGTGAGGTTCCTGATGGGTGACCACTGGAGGGTGCCGATGAAGTCTTTCTGCTTGTTCTGGTCTTTGGAGTTGATGCCTTGACCGTTATAGACGGCTGCCTGGTAGTGGAACTGGTAGTGGCCGTCCTTGCGACTCTGGAAGAGGTCGCCCTGCAACTGCACACCCATGTCGCGTCCTCCCATGGTCTTCTCACCGCAACGATCGCCCATTCCTGCGAATTTCTTCACTATCTGCGAATAGTCGCCTACCCCCACGTTCCAGGGGTTGTAGGGATTCTCGAAGGAGAAGCAACGCTTGAACTGGCCTGCCTTGACCTGAAGGAACTTCCAGTGTACCCATTCCAGCGTGGCATCCTTGACGTGTGGGGTGCCGTTGACTTCGAGTTGCAGACGGTACTTGAAGTCTTTCATCACCGTGCCATCCACATAGAGGCGGATGAGACGGAGATTGAAACCGTCACCATGATTGGCATCATGGTCTCCGTATTTGTAGGAACCGATGATGTAACCACCGAACTTGGGCACGGAGGCAATGTCGCTGCGCTTCCACGTCTGGGTCTTAGGCATGAGTACGTCCTGCAGGGTGGTGTAACTGTCGGTAAAAGTGTCGTGGGGGGTGGAAGGGACCTCGGTTTCCTCTGCCCAGAGCAGGCTGGAAAGGGCGAAGGCCAGGGTGCTGAGTAGTGTCTTCTTCGTCATGCTAAGTTAGTTTTTGGATGCAAAAATACATATAAATAATGAATACGCGTGCGTAAGGAGGGGGAAAGACCCATTTTTTCTACGTTTTGGTCTATATTTTGGGTTAAAATGTGTATTTATTCTCAAATATTCACTAATTTTGCAAATAAGAAACAATCCAAAACACCCCATGCAACTGGAATACCGTACCTCATACGCACCCTTGCTGCGTTGCCTCATGCTCGCTCTGCTCTGTGTCGTGTCCCTCAGTGGAAA
>CALZGT010000092.1 GCA_945787235.1 uncultured Prevotellaceae bacterium | reverse complement strand
TGCGGGCTTTCGTGGACTGGATGATGGAGAAGGACAGTGTCATGGTGGTAAAGCCGCGTCCGGGCAAGGGACTGGAGCGCCTGCTCGACCGGCAATGCCGCTTCTATGTGTGCCAGCAGGGCATGAAGGAGGGTGTGGTCATCGATGAGATGGAGCGGATGGAAAGCATCGCCGGGGCCATCAACCCCTACGAGGACCATGAGGCTTACCTGCGGCTGGCCGAGGAGGAAGGGGTGCGCTTCGTGGTGAGCAACACCACGGAGGCGGGCATCGCCTTCGACCCGGAGTGCCGCTTCCAGGATGCGCCTGCCCTGAGCTATCCGGGCAAGCTCACCCAGTTGCTCCACCACCGCTGGAAACATTTCCAGGGGGACCGTACCAAGGGACTTGTCATCCTGCCCTGCGAACTCATCTTCCACAACGGGAAGAACCTCCGAAAGACCATCCGGCAGTACATGGAACACTGGCAACTGGAGGAGGGTTTCAGGGAGTGGGTGGAGACTTGCTGCCCCATCTACAACACGCTGGTCGATCGCATCGTGTCGGGCACGCCCACTGAGGAGGAACAGCAACAGTTTGAGGCTCGCATCAAGGCCAACGGAGGGGAATGTACGGGGCATCCCATCTGTGTCAAGGCGGAACCTTACCACCTGTGGGTCATCGAGGCTCCTGAGTCGCTGAGGGAGGAACTGCCCCTGCGAGACGGGGACTTCAACATCGTGTTCACGCAGGACGAGAATCCGTACCACGAGAGGAAGGTGACACTGCTCAACGCTCCGCACACGGTGATGTCGGCACTGGGCACGGAGATGGGACTGGAGACGGTGGAGGAATGCATGAAGCACCCCACTCTGGGACCGGCCCTGCAGCAGATGATGCGCGAGGAACTCATCCCCACGTTGCTGCCCCTGGGTTTCTCACAGGAGGAGCTCGACCGTTACGCCTCTGCCATCACGGACCGATTCCTCAACCCCTTCCTGCACCACCGCCTGAGCAGCATCCGGCTGAATGCCATCGCCAAGTGCAAGGCTCGCCTCCTGCCTCCCATACAGCGTTACTACGAACAGAAGGGACAGATGCCAGTGATGCTCGTCAAGGGGCTCATGGCCAACGTGGGACTGGAGAATTAAGGTGCAAGAATATAAAAAATGAATACAACATGCTGATTAACGAGCACGACAACGTAGAGGTTCTCCTCCAGGCGGAGGGGGACATACCGGCGGGACACAAGCGGGCACTGCGCCCCATCGCCGAGGGGGAGGACATCATCAAGTATGGTTATCCCATAGGTCACGCCACACGGCCCATTGCCCAGGGGGAATGGGTGAACGAACATAACATCTGTACGAACCTGCAAGGCACGCTGGAGTACCGCTGGAATCCCGCTCCCCAAAAGCCGCTCATCCCCACGGACGGCACGCAGCAGGCTACCTTCCGCGGCTACCTGAGAGACGACGGACGGGCAGGCATACGCAACGAACTGTGGGTCATCCCTACTGTGGGATGTGTGGCCTCGCTGGCGCAAAGGCTGGCCACGGACTTCGAACGGGGGTGTGGCTTCCCTACCCGCGCCTTTGCACATACCCTGGGGTGCTCGCAGCTGGGGTGTGACCACGAGCAGACAAGGCAGTTGCTCTGCTCGCTCATCACACACCCCAATGCGGGGGGTGTCCTGGTGCTGGGACTGGGGTGTGAGAACAACCAGATGTCCACCCTACAGGAGATGCTGGAGGGCAAGGTGAATCCGCGCAGGGTGCGCTTCCTCGAAGCACAGAAGGTGGAGGATGAATACTGGGATGGCATGACGATGCTGGCTGAGCTGCAGTCGGTGGCTGCATGGGACCAGCCCACGGATCTGCCGCTCAGCATGCTGCGCATAGGACTGAAATGCGGTGGGTCGGACGGTTTCTCGGGCATCACGGCCAACCCACTCCTGGGAAGGCTCTCTGACGCGCTCGTGGCGCAGGGGGCTGCCACGGTGCTGACGGAGGTGCCGGAGATGTTCGGGGCAGAGACCATCCTCATGAACCGCTGCCGGGACGAGGAGACGTTCCATAAGACGGTGAAGCTGGTGAATGACTTCAAGGAGTATTACCTCTCGCACGGTCTGCCCGTGGGGGAGAATCCTTCTCCGGGCAACAAGGCGGGGGGCATCAGCACGCTGGAGGAGAAATCGCTGGGCTGTGTGCAGAAGGGTGGTTCGGCTCCCGTGGTGGATGTGCTGGACTACGGACAGCCCATCCGCACGCAGGGTCTGAACCTGCTGTGTGCTCCGGGCAACGACCTCATAGCGAGCACGGCCCTGGCGGCCTCAGGATGTCAGATGGTGCTCTTCACCACGGGGCGCGGCACACCCTTCGGCACATGTGTGCCTACGCTCAAGGTGAGTACCAACCACGAACTGGCTGAGCGGAAACCGCGCTGGATTGACTACGATGCAGGTGGACTGCTGAACGGCAAGACGTGGGAAGAGGCCACAAGGGAGATGCTGGAACTGGTCATCGAGACGGCCAGCGGAAAGCATTCCTGCAACGAGCAGAACGGCTATCATGAGATAGCGATATGGAAAAACGGGGTGACGCTGTAACGTCACCCTTTTTTGTGGGTCGTCCGCTCCTGATAGGCATGGCACAGCATGGCTCCATAGAGTGCTATGGCCCAGGAGACTTCGAGCCAGAGGAGGAAGAGGGGAAGGGCGGCCAGCGAACCGTAGATGACGTTGTAGCTGGACAGGAAGACCTGAAGGTAGATGTAGCCGTACTGGAACAGCGACATGCTGATACCAGCCAGCAGGGAGGGGATGAGGGTGCAGCTCAACCTGACACGGGTATTGGGGATGATGTAGTAGCAGAACACGAAGAAGACCACCTGGGTGCCTATCGAGACGGCATGGAGGAAAGAGGCTGAGAGGGTGTCGCCCAGCTCGCCGATGTCGGCATAGCGCTCCACGTTCTCCACGGCCTTCAGGGCACCGATGTTGAAGGCGGAGGAAGAGAAGACGAGTATGCTCAGTCCCAGGAAGATGATGGGGTATTCGGTCACTATTTTCTTCCAGCTGCGCTCGCCCGTCTGCCAGATGTCGTCAAAGATGCGTTCTATCTTCTGCATCAACGATATCAGTGTGTAGCACAGCATCACGGCACCTACCCCGATGATGTAGTTGCTCTGGGTATTCGCTATGTAGTTCTGCACAAAGTCGGTGATGGTATCGGCCACCACGGGCTGGGTCTCGAAGGTGCGGTGAAGCCACGACTCCAGCAGGGCGGTGAAACCCACCTCACGGGCCACGACGAAGAGGAAGGCCATGGCGGGTATCAGGGCCATGAAGGTGGCGAAGGTCAGGGCGGCCACGTCTCGGGCCCATACGTCCCTGCGATAAAAGTCACGGCCAGTCTTGAAGCAGCACACCAGCCATGTTTTCACAGACAGGGGAAGCCCAGCAGCACAACGGCTACTGAGCTTCTTCCATAGTTGTTTCGAGTTCATAGTTGAGAGGTTATAGGTTATAGGTTATCGAAGGGGTTATTGTTATTTTGCGGTTATTGTTTTGGGTTATAGGTTATCGAAGGGGTTATTGTTGTTGGGGTTATCGGTTATGGGTTATGGGTACTCAATAGTGGATGAGAACTATAACCCAAATACGACAGGACATGTACTATAACCTTTTCGATAACCTATAACCTATAACCTATAACCTATGAACTATTTAAACAGCAACGGTGCCACGGTGGCAAGGGCACGTCGCCAGGTGAGGAATTCGTGGGCAGTGCCTTCGCTGACATGGGGCACGGCATTGAAGCCTGCAGCCTTGAGGTTGGCGGCTGCCTTGTTGACACCGTCAGGATTCTCCTTGCTGCCCGTGCTCATGAACATGAGCTTGGGCTGGTCAGCCTTGGCAAGCTTCTGAATCTCCTCTACACTGTAGGTACCACCGCTGAACAGACCCCAGTAGCCAAAGACATGAGGACGGTTGAGGGTGATAGCATGCGTCTCCATGCCACCCATAGAGAGGCCACACATGGCACGGTTGTTGCGCTGTGCCTTGGTGCGGAAGTTTTTGTCTATATAAGGAATGAGTTCATCGCAGAGCACCTTCTCAAACCCCTCCTTGACATTGAACGAGCCAATGCCTCCGTAGCGTACCTGATTGGTCATGCCGTAGGTCATCACCACAATCATGGGCTGGCACTTGCCATCAGCAATGAGGTTGTCCATGATAAGTCCGGCCTTGCCCTGTACGGGCCATGAGGTCTCGTTCTCACCCCATCCGTGCTGGAGGTAGAGTACGGGGTAACGCTTGTTGGGATTGCGTCCATACTCTGCCGGGGTATAGACATAGGCGGGACGCATCTGTTCTCCATCTACCTTACTGGGGAAATAAACGAGGGAGAGGTTGCCGTGTTCCACATCGGTACGCATGGCATAGAAGTCCTTGTCGGCATTGGTGGGCACCTCGACACCACTCTGCCATGAGGTTCCGCCATAATAGAAATTGGTACCGGGGTCAACGACACGCGCTCCGTCGATGGTAAGCGTGTAGTAGTGGAAGCCGGGGTCTTCGGGCGTCATCGTAGTGCCTACGAAGCTGCCATCATCCTGCTTCTTGAGGAAGGTGCCGCGCATGGCACCACCATGACCGGCAGAGGCGGTGACCACCTTGGCACCGGGAGCATTAACGCGGAAGCGCACGTAACCCTGAGAGTTGACCTGGGGGTACTGCTGACCTGGCTGGCAGGTCTCGCTGGGTCGGAAGTCTTCCTTGATGACGGCATGGTCGATGGAGGGGTCGAAGTCGCGCACCACGCGATATACATTCTTCTTCTTGAGGTCTTTGTCGAAGAGCAGGGGATAGTTGTTGGTACCTACCCATGAGTCGCGGTCGCTGACGTTCCAGAAGGTCACGCAATCGACCTTGTCCTTGTGGCGGCGAAGCACACGGAAGAAGCGGTCATACTGGGCCTCCTGCATCTGCTTCTGCTCCTGGGTGATTACCTGTCCCTCGTTGCGGTCCATGTTCAGCTGACCGCCCATCTGCTCGTTGACGCGGATGTCGAGTTCGGTGACATGGATATGATTTACAATCTCCGAATACTTCTTGAGGGCAGCCTCCATCTCGTCCTCGCTGGGACCGTAGATGTTGTAGTGGGCCTGCATGCCGATACCGTCGATGGGCACACCCTGACTCTTGAGGCGCTTCACCATCTCGTAGATGCGGTCGCGCTTCTGGGGCTGGCACTCGTTGTAGTCGTTGTAGAAGAGGAGGGCATTGGGATCGGCCTCACGGGCATAGATGAAGGCCTTGGCAATGAACTCGTCGTCACCGCATATCTGATAGAAGGTGGAGTTGCGCAGGGGCTGGTTGCCACCGTCGGCAATGGCCTCGTTGACCACGTCCCAGCAATATACGACATCCTTGTAGCGGTTCACGACGGTATGGATGTGCTCGCGCATACGCTCGAAGAAAACCTCCTTGCTGACCAGCCTGCGTTGTTGCTGCTGACCGCGCTGGCCGAACTGGCCACCGAACTGGCCTCGCTGTCCCCCACCCTGCTGCCACTGGCGCATGGCCTGGCGACGCTGCTCAGCCTGGTATTCCTCCACGGTCTTGCCAGCCTTCTTGGCAGCGGCTGCCAGTTCCTTAGCAGCCTTCTTGGCGGCCTTCTCTTCTGCGGCCTTCTCCTTGGCGGTAGGCTCCTCGTAGAACATCCAGTTGGCAAACTGGCTGTGCCACAGCAGGCAGTGTCCGCGCAGCTTGATGCCATGCTTGCGGGCAAAGTCCGCAATCTTGTCGGCACGGCTCCAGTCGTACTGACCGGGACCCTTGCACACCTCACCTGGCTTCATGTCGTTCTCAGCCGTCATGCTGTTGTACTCACGGGTGATGATGGCCACCTCGTCGGGATTGGCAATGTTACGCTGGTTGACTGCCACGCCAATCATGAAATAATCCTTGTAAGCCTCCTTCAGGCTCTTCAGGTCTTCCTGGGGACGCCCCCCACGGGGACCAAACTGGGCACTGGCTGTCATGGCCATACAGCATCCGAGTGCCAACATGATAATTTTTCTCATAAAATGTTTTGGATTTATTAGGTTATTATTTAGTTAACTACTTCCTCCCTTTCCACAAAGCCGTCATATCCTCCAGTGTCTTGCCCTTGGTTTCGGGTACGAGTCGCCATACGAAGAGGGCGGCAAGGATACAGATGACACCGTACATGCCGTAGGTGAACCAGTAGCCCGCACTGTTGGCCAGGGGCACGAAGGAGGTGGAGACAATCCAGTTGAAGATCCACTGGAAGGCTACGGCAATGGCTACGGCACCGCCACGAATGGTGTTGGGGAATATCTCGGCTATGAGTACCCAGCAGATGGGACCCCAGGAGAACATGAACGAGGCAGTGTAGATCATCAGGGATATCATGCAGTAGAGGTTCAGACTCTCGTTGCCGAAGGTACAGGCCACACCGATGGCACCCATGGCCATGCCCAGCGAACCGACGATGAGGAGGGGCTTGCGGCCCAGCTTCTCCACGGTAAAGATGGCCACGCAGGTGAAGGCCAGGTTGACCACGCCGTTGAAGACGGTGAGCACCATGGGATTGTCAAAGCCCATAGCCTCGTAGATGCGGGGGGCAAAGTACAGGACGGCATTGATGCCCACGGCTTGCTGGAAGACGCTGAGCATGATGCCCACGAAGATGCAGAGGAATCCGTACGTGAGGAGCTTCTCGGTCTTCACCGTCACCGTGTCCTTGATCTCCTGCAGGATGGCCTTGGCCTGACGGCTGCCGTTGATGCGGGCCAGCACGTGCTCAGCCTCGGCATCGCGACCCACGGAGGCAAGGTAACGGGGTGTCTCGGGTACGAAACAGATGAGCAGGGCGAAGAGACCTGCGGGCACCATCTCAGAACCGAACATGTAGCGCCATCCGCTCTGGATGCTCCACTGGGCGGCATCACCGTTCACCAGGATGTTGATACCCTCACCGGCACTGGCAATGATGGGGGCCACATGGTCGCCCAGGATGAAGAAGTTGACGAAATACACCACCAGCTGGCCGAAGATGATGGCAAACTGGTTCCAGCTGACCAGCATGCCGCGTATCTTGGAGGGCGCAATCTCACCGATGTACATGGGGCATACGGCAGAGGCCAGTCCCACGCCGATACCTCCTATGACGCGGTACAGGTTGAAGACGATGAGCAGCGTCATGTCGGGCTTGCCCTCGGGCAGAATCATCGTCTCAGGGCACATGGAACCCCAGGCGGAGATGAAGAACATCACGCCGGCAAAGATAAGGCTCTTCTTGCGCCCCCACTTGGAGGCCAGCATGCCCGAGATGCCCGAACCGATGATACAGCCTATCAGGGCACTGCTGCTGGTGAAGCCATGCCAGAAGTCTGTGTATTGAAAATCCTCGGCACCCATGAAGAATGCCTGCAAACCTTTCTCTGCCCCGGAGATGACGGCCGTGTCATAACCGAAGAGCAGACCACCGAGCACCGCCACCAGGACGATGCTGATCAAATAGCCTGTGCTACCTTTTTCTTGATTACTCATTGTTGTTTTAGTTTATTTGGATTAAGATTATTATTTTACGTTGGTTCTGCTCATTACATTTCTCTCTGGTATCACCTTGATTCAAGTGGGGGCAAAGTTACAAAAAAAGAACGAATACCACCTCCTGTCAGCCCTGATATATTAAGGTATTGGCAGAAAAATGATAATGTATGTTTCATAATTGACACCGCAACGCCGAAAAGGTTTAAGGTGGGGACTAATAATTCCCACCTTCCCACCAAGCGTAACGCGTAACGCGTAACTCAAATTATTAGTGTTGCGACTTCACAAAGACAGGAAGTATCTGGAGCATTCAGCTTCGAGCCGTTCTTCGAGGTCGGAGGGCACATTGACGAAGAAGTCGTAGCCCGTGAGGGACTCCACCTCATCGACACTCATGCAGGCAGACTCCATGGTCTGACGGGCATCGGTGTTGGCATAGTAGAACCCAATGGCCTTCTCGTGCCCCTTGCGGAGCGACATGACGCACTTGAAGAATCCCGTGGGGACATCGATGCGATGCTCCTTGCCGATGGACTTCATCCTTCGGGTGGAACGCTGGCCCTGACGCGCCTTGACCTCCTGGTCATAGACGGGACCACAGACAATGAGGAGGCTCCCTTCCTGCTTGGCCCAGCGGCGGCAGGCTGCCTCGAGCGTCTCCCATCCCCCTGCGTTGAGTTCGTGGAGCTGCGGACACATGTTGGACATATAGAAACACTCCGTCATGGCACGTGCATCCCATTTGTTGTCGGCAGCGGGACACATGTGCCCCCGGTCATAACCACTCCCCTTGTAATCCTCCGTCGTCACCTGCTGACGCTCATCAAGCAAAGGGTCCGGCCGGAAGTCATTGCTTCTCCTGCCGGTTCCCTCGGCCTCCCGTGCCGTGAGTTCCCAAGCCACCCAGTTGGGGTTGTTGTGGTGGGTGTTGAAGGACACGGTATAGGCCAGGTGCGTGAGCACCAGTTCTCCCCGTACTGTGGCGGGCAGTTCCAGCTTGCGGTGACGCCCCGTGGCATCGGAAGCGGTGGAGCTTCCCTCATCGGCCCTCCCCGTGCGTCCCGGCTCCTCTGCCCTCCCCTCCTCGGGTGCAGACGCATAGTCCTTCACCTTTTCCTCATAGGTAGCCACGGCATCGGGGAATTTCCCTGTAGCCATATACATCAGTGAACTGACTCCGGCCACCAAGAGTGTGGCCCACATTCCTTTTCTTTTCATCATCTGCTTTCCTGTTTGTCATGTCATGCGGCAATGCCCATCTGTTATCGCCGCAAATTATGCGGCAAAAGTACGAAAAGAATGCCATACTACCAAATAATCCGATATAAGAACGTCATTTTACCACTTATTTAACTTGCAGTCCTCTGCAATCTTCTCTTCGCTGATGACGACCTCTATGTCCTTGCT
>CALZGT010000091.1 GCA_945787235.1 uncultured Prevotellaceae bacterium | reverse complement strand
CTAACAAAGCGAATTTATAGAACCCACCTATAGTTTCTACCAATCACATGACAATAACAGACAAGAACAAGGTGAGGGCCGTACTCTTCGACATGGACGGCGTACTTTTTGACAGCATGCCCAACCATGTCAAGGCATGGAGGGGAGCCGTAGCAGAACATGGGTTGTCCATGACGCGCGAGGAAGTATATATGAACGAAGGAAGGACGGGAGCCGGTACCATCCATACGCTGGCCCAGCGCTGTTGGGGAAGGAATGCCACGGAAGAGGAGATTGAGGCCATCTACCAGACCAAGTGCGCCCTCTTCAACACCTGCCCCGAGGCACTCCCCATGCCCGGAGCCTCCGAGGTACTGCGCAAGGTGCTCGACAGGGAACTCCTGCCCGTGCTCGTCACAGGCAGCGGACAAAGGTCACTCCTGGACCGCCTGAACCAGGCCTACCCCCACGTGTTCCGTCCTGAACTCATGGTGACGGCCTTCGATGTCCGTCAGGGAAAACCCTACCCGAAGCCCTACCTGAAGGGATTGGCCAAGGCCGGTGCCCTGCTGCACAAGGATGGCAGTCCGCTCCTGCCCGAAGAAGCCGTAGTAGTGGAGAACGCTCCGCTGGGCATACAGGCCGGCAAGGCTGCCGGCATCTACACCATAGCCGTCAACACGGGTCCCCTGGCCGACCAGGTCCTCACGGATGCCGGAGCCGACAGGGTATATCCCTCCATGCAGGCCCTGGCCGAAAACCTACCCCTGTGAGGCAAAGGTCACTCCTTCACCTCCATGCGGTGGATGGCATCCTCCTCAAACATCTCGTGGCGCGTTATCTCCACCGAACCGTCCAGTCCGACGGTCAGGGCAAACTGCACGAAGAGCTCGTCCGTCTCGGCTTCTCCGACGGATGCCACGAATTTGGGACCCTGCGGCGTGATGCGGTCAAAGACCAGGTTCATCAGGACATAATGCTGGAACTCCTCCTTAGCAATGCCAGCCCGGAAAGCCTGTCGGGTGAAGCGGCGTGAGAAAAACTGTGCTCCGTCGCGCTTCACCTTCAGCACGATGGCATTATCTACAGTGCGGAACCCCTCCGAATCCGTCACGATGCCGAGCGAGTCATCGGGCATGCGCTGTATGGTGTATTGGTAGCGGTGGCCACCCTCCGTAAGACTGTCCGTAAATTCAAAGCTTCCCATTCGGTTGACAGTGTGCTGTTCGTCACGCTGCTGCTGTATCATCTCCTTCCGCATCGTCTCATAGTCGGTTTCCTCCACCTCCTGCTTGCTGCAGGAGCTGCACGACGAAAAGGTCAGCATTACTGCGGCGGCGGGAATCATCCCTGCCCACCGTATCCATCTGGGGGTAGAAGGTTCATGTATCATGGTTCTTTCCGGTTTTGGCGTTTTCTGTAAAATCCATCATACAAAATTAGCGTTTTTTCCTTTTGCAGACAAATAATCCCCCTATTTTCTGCATTTTTATCCCACATTATCACTTATTCCGCACGGCACGGAGCTCGTTTGGACATTTTTTCGTACCTTTGCACCTTAGGTGGGTGTCACCTATTCACGGCCCCACCCTCCAAACCCCTCACACACTACGAAATGCCAGAACCAGTAAGCAACAAAGAACGGCAATATGCCATCCTCAGCCACCGTCCCGCAGTGCTCCTCATCTACACGGGCGGAACCATAGGCATGGTGCGCAACGAGGAAACGGGAGCCCTGGAGAACTTCAATTTCGACCGCCTCCTGGAGCAGGTTCCCGAACTGCGGCGCTTTGACTGCCGCATCTCCACCTACACCTTTACGCCCCCCATCGACTCCTCCGACATGAGTCTGGACCACTGGGCCAAACTGGTGCGTATCATTGACTACAACTACAACTATTTCGACGGGTTCGTCATCCTGCACGGCACCGACACGATGTCCTACACCGCCTCCGCCCTCAGCTTCATGCTGGAGAACCTGGCCAAACCCGTCATCCTGACCGGTTCGCAACTCCCCATCGGCATGCTGCGCACCGATGGCAAGGAGAACCTCATCACGGCCATAGAGATTGCTGCGGCCCGCCGCCCCGACGGCTCGCCCATGGTACCCGAGGTGTGCATATACTTCAAGGACAAACTGCTGCGTGGCAACCGTACCACGAAGATTCATGCCGACCGCTTCAATGCCTTCCGCTCGTTCAATTTCCCCGAACTGGCCACCGTGGGCATCAACATCGAGTACCACGAGAACCTCATCCGCCGTCCCGACCCCTCCAAGCCCTTCAAGCCTCACCTGCTCGTGGATCCCAACGTCGTGGTTCTCACCCTCTTCCCGGGCATCCAGCAGAGCCTCGTACACAGTGTGCTCCACATCCCCGGCCTACGTGCTGTGGTGCTGCGCACCTTTGGAGCAGGCAATGCCCCACGCCTGCAGTGGTTTGCCGACGAACTGAAGGAAGCCTCCAGCCGTGGCATCTTCTTCGTCAACATCACGCAGTGCCAGGCCGGAAGCGTGCAGATGGGACTCTACGAGACGAGTCTGCCGCTCATCCAGGCGGGTGTGGTAAGCGGATATGACAGCACCCCGGAATGCGCCATCACCAAACTCATGTTCCTCCTGGGCCATAACCTACCGATGGAAGAAATCTGCCACCTCATGAACTCCAACCTGAGAGGGGAGATAACGAAGGAGACAAATAACAATTAATAATTAACAATTAATAATAGGCTGTGCGAAACTAGCAGAACTAGGCTAACTAGAAAGACTAGTAGAACTAGAAAAACTAGTAGAACTAGAAAAACTAGCATAACTAGAAAACTAGAAAAACTAGAAAGACTAGAAAAACTAGCAGAACTAGCAAGACCATGAACTTTGAACTATGAACTACCATACCCTTCTCCTGGCCTTATTCCTTATGGCCTCCCAGTTTCTCCATGCCCAGAGGCTCCAGCCCAAACGTGAGTTCCGTGGTGCATGGATTCAGTGTGTCAACAACCAGTTCAACGGTCTGGGGCGTGACAGGATGCAGCAGACGCTCCTGTACCAGCTCGATGAACTCCAGAAGACAGGCATCAATGCCATCCTCTTCCAGGTACGTGCCGAGGGCGATGCCCTCTATCAGAGCAGCCTGGAGCCCTGGAGCCGCTACCTCACCGGGCAGCAGGGACTTGCCCCTGACCCCTACTGGGATCCCCTGGCCTGGATGGTGGAACAGTGCCACCAGCGTGGCATGGAGATCCATGCCTGGATCAACCCCTACCGTGCCAAGACGGCCGGCACCACGTCCCTGGCCTCCCACCACTATGCCGTGCGTCATCCCGAACGCTGTTTCCAGTACGGCCGTCTGATGATCTTCGACCCCGGCATCCCTGAGAACCGTGCCTACATCTGCCACGTGGCATGCGACATCCTCCGCCGCTACGACGTGGACGGACTGCACATCGATGACTACTTCTACCCCTACCCCGAGGCTGGTGTGCCCATCCCCGACGATGCCACCTACGCACGCTATGGCCAGGGCATGGACCGAGGCGACTGGCGTCGTTCCAATGTCAATGCCTTCATCCGTGACCTCCATGACTCCATCCGCAGCGTGAAGCCCTGGGTAAAATTCGGCGTGTCGCCCTTTGGCATATACCGCAACCAGCAGAACGACCGCAACGGGTCGGCCACCCGCGGCTTGCAGAACTACGATGACCTCTATGCCGACATCCTGCTGTGGATACGGCAGGGATGGATAGACTACAACATACCGCAGATATACTGGGAGATAGGCCACAAGGCAGCGGACTACGAGACACTCATCCGCTGGTGGAGCACACACGCCACGGGACGTCCCCTCTACATCGGTCAGGACGTGGAGCGCACGGTCAAGTATGCCGACACACGGAACCCACAGCAGCATCAGGTCTTCCAGAAGTACGACCTGCAGCGCACGCTCCCCGGCATCCAGGGGTCCTGCCAGTGGTATGCCAAGGCTTGCGTGGATAATCCACAGAACTACACCACGGTGCTGCGCCAGCAGTACCACCCCTACCCTGCCCTCCAGCCCGAAGCCCCCTGGCTGGACCACAAGGCTCCAGGCAAGGTGAGGAACGTAAAACCCGTCTGGACGGAGGATGGCTACATCCTCTTCTGGCGAGCTCCCCGCGCCCGTAAGGAACTGGACCGTGCCATACAGTACGTCATCTATCGCTTTGCCAAGGGTGAACAGATAGACATCGAGGACCCCTCGCACATCGTGGCCATCACGCGCCAGACCTTCCTCCGTCTCCCCTACGTCCAAGGGCAGACGGAATATACCTACGTCGTCACCGCCCTCGACCGACTGCAGAATGAGTCGAAGGGGGCCAAGAAGAAAGTCAAACTGTAGCAAGTCCATGCAGAGCATTATCGTCAAAGGAGCCAGGGTCAACAACCTGAAGAACATAGACCTGGAGATACCGCGAGGCAAACTGGTGGTCATCACTGGCGTGAGCGGCAGCGGAAAGTCAAGTCTGGCCTTCGACACCCTCTATGCCGAAGGGCAGCGCCGCTATGTGGAGAGCCTCAGCTCGTACGCCCGTATGTTTCTGGGACGCATGAGCAAACCCGAGTGCGACTTCATCAAGGGCATACCGCCAGCCATTGCCATAGAGCAAAAGGTCACCAGCCGCAACCCTCGAAGTACCGTAGGTACCTCCACCGAAATCTACGAGTACCTGCGCCTGCTCTTTGCCCGCGTGGGACGCACCTATTCGCCCATCAGCGGACAGGAGGTGAAGAAGCACACCACAGAGGACGTGGTGCAATGTATGCTGGCACATCCCGAGGGAGAGCGTTTCATGGTGCTCTGCCGCCCCCGCATGCGGTACGACATGCTCATGCAGAACGGATTCACGCGCCTCTATGTAAACGGCGAGGTCATCGCCATTGAGGAATACACTCCCGAGGAGAAGGATGACGTGCGCCTCGTCGTAGATCGCATGAAGTCATCCGCGGCCAAGGACACCATCTCACGCCTTGTCGATAGTTCCGAGACAGCCTTCTACGAGGGCGGCGGCGAGATGATGCTCCACTGGCTCAGTACCGGAGAGGAGAACACCTTCTCCACCCGTTTCGAGGCCGACGGCATGACATTCAGCGAACCCTCCGACAACCTCTTTGCCTTCAACTCCCCCGTCGGGGCCTGCCCCGAGTGTGAGGGTTTCGGACGCATCGTGGGCATCGACGAACAGCTCGTCATCCCCGACTCCTCCCTGAGCCTCTACCAGGGAGCCGTGGTGTGCTGGCGCGGTGACAAGATGAGCGAGTGGAAGAACTGGTTCATCGCATTCAACGCCGAAAGAGGGTTTCCCATCCATAAACCCTACTACGAACTCACCCAGCGCGAGAAAGACTGGCTCTGGCATGGTACCCCCGAAGCCGGAGTACCGGCTGACTGGACACTGACGCCCGAAGAACGCGAATGGGGCCTCATCAGCATCGATGCCTTCTTCGAGATGCTCAAGCAGGGACAGTACAAGATCCAGAACCGCGTCATGCTGGCACGCTACCGGGGCCGTACGCTGTGCCCCAAGTGCCACGGCACGCGTCTGCGTCCAGAGGCAAGCTACGTGCGGGTGGGGGGACATACCATCACCGAACTTGTCGATTTGCCCGTCAGCCAACTCTTGCCCCTCATGAACGAGACAGAGGCACGGCTCACGGAGCACGAGCAGCAGGTAGCCGCTCGCATCCTCGTGGAGATACGCAGCCGCCTGCAGTTCCTGCTCGACGTAGGACTGGGCTACCTCACCCTCAACCGCCTCAGCAATTCGCTCTCGGGAGGCGAGAGTCAGCGCATCAACCTGGCTACTTCCCTGGGAAGCAGCCTGGTGGGGAGCCTCTATATCCTCGACGAACCGAGCATCGGTCTGCACAGCCGTGACACCGACCGCCTCATCAAGGTGCTCAAGCAACTGCGTGACCTGGGCAATACCGTCATCGTCGTGGAGCATGACGAGGACATCATGCGGGCCGCCGACTGGATCATCGACATCGGTCCCGATGCGGGCCGCCTGGGAGGACAGGTGGTGTGGCAGGGTGCTCCCCCTTCCTCCAAAGAGACTGCCACGGCACAGTCCGAAGGCACACGGCCCTCACACACGCTCGACTTCCTGTCTGGGCGCGATACCCTGCCCGTCCCCACCTCACGCCGCCCCTGGAACCAGTGCATCTGGGTGCGTGGAGCCCGTGCCAACAACCTCAAGGGCATCGATGTGGCCATACCCCTCAATGTCCTCACTGTGGTGACGGGTGTAAGTGGCAGTGGCAAGTCCAGCCTGGTGCGCGACATCTTCTACAACGCCATGAAGCGGCACCTGGACGAGGTGGCCGACCGTCCCGGCGAGTTCCGTGCCCTGGAAGGCGACGTGGACAGTATCCGCGCCATCGAGTTCATTGACCAGAACCCCATCGGCAAGTCCTCACGCTCCAATCCCGTGACCTACGTCAAGGCCTGGGACGAGATACGCAAGCTCTTTGCTGCCCAACCCTTAGCACAGCAGATGGGGTATGGACCGGCACACTTCTCCTTCAACACGGAGGGCGGACGGTGCGAGGAGTGCAAGGGCGACGGCCACATCACCGTGGAGATGCAGTTCATGGCCGACCTCATCCTGGAATGTCCTTCCTGCCACGGGCACCGCTTCAAGAGTGACCTGCTGGAGGTACGCTACGAGGGGCAGAACGTCTATGACATCCTCAACATGACCATCAACCAGGCCATGGAGTTCTTCACGGAACACAAGCAGAAGAAGATTGTCAGCCGACTGCGGCCCCTCCAGGACGTGGGACTGGGCTACATCAAACTGGGACAGACAAGCAACACGCTCTCAGGAGGCGAGAACCAGCGCGTCAAGCTGGCCTGCTACCTGGGGCAGGAGAAGCACGAGCCCACGCTCTTCATCTTCGACGAGCCCACCACAGGTCTTCACTTCCACGACATCAAGAAGCTCCTCACGGCCTTCGATGCCCTCCTGCAGCGTGGGCACACGCTCCTCATCATCGAGCACAACATGGAGGTCATCAAGTGTGCCGACCATGTCATCGACCTGGGACCGGAGGGTGGACACAAGGGGGGCAGCCTCGTGTGTAAGGGCACGCCGGAGGAGGTGGCGGCCTGCAGCGACAGCTATACGGGACAGTTCCTGGCTCAGAAATTGCAGAATACCCATTTTTAGGTATTGCACGGGTGGAGGAAAAGCCGTACCTTTGCAGCGGAAAACAGATGGGAACATGAAGAATTTCAAGTTATACGAGCCGGACGACAAGATGATAGACATCATCAGCGACAATTACACCATGCTGCAGGGTCTCAACGCCTTTGGCATACGTCTGGGGTTCGGCGACAAGACCGTCAGCGAGGTGTGCCAGTCACAGGACGTGGACTGCCACACCTTCCTCACCGTGGTCAACTTCCTCATCAACGGGTATGCCCCCAAGGACTCCGACGAACGTATCTCACCCAGAACGCTCCTGGCATACCTGCGTGCCTCACACCGCTATTTCCTGGACTTCCAGTTGCCCTCCATACGCCAGAAACTCCTGACGGCACTCACCCCGGGTGACAAGCTCGCCAACCTCATCCTGCATCTCTATGATGAATACGCGCGCGACATTCACCACCACATGAAATACGAGGAGAAGACACTCTTCCCCTACGTGGAGGCTCTCGTGGCAGGCGAACCGAAGAGCGACTACAACGTGGATATCTTCTCGAAGCATCATGGTGACACCACGGCCAAGTTGCAGGAGCTCAAGCACATCATCATCAAATACCTGCCCCAGGACGGCCTCACCAATCACCAACTCACCGCCACCCTCTTCGACCTCTACAACACGGAGGAATGGCTCAGCCACCACAGTCAGGTGGAGGATGTCCTCTTCGTTCCTGCCATCCGTCTGCTGGAGCAAAAGGTGCGCACGCAGGATGCCTCACAACGCATCTCACAGATTATCAGCAGCGGTCAACCGTCCGAAGCCATCTCCGAACGCGAGAAGGAGGTCATCGTCTGCCTCGTGCAGGGTCTCATCAACAAGGAGATTGCCGACCGACTCTGCATCTCCGTACATACCGTCATCACCCACCGGCGCAACATAGCAAGGAAACTAAAGATACGTTCGCTTGCCGGCCTCACGCTCTATGCCATTGCCAACAACCTCATCGACCATGAAATACTTTTCAACAGTTGATGGGTTATAGGTTATGGGTTATAGGTTATAGGTTATCGAAAGGGTTATGGGTTATAGGTTATAGGTTATCGAAAGGGTTATTGTTTTTGAGGTTATAGTTCATGGCTGCTCAATAGTGGATGAGAACTATAACCCGAAGACAACAGGACATGCACTCTAACCCCTTCGATAACCTATAACCTATAACCTCTCTAACCCCTTCGATAAGTAGGTGTGCAAAATGATTTTTATAATGATTGTATTGATTGGTGATGCAGAATCAGTTTGTGACATGAAGGAGTGTAGCGACTCCTACTCGACTGTTGTCACTGGCTGATAATGCGCAGTAGGCGGTGCAAGGATTATAATAATCATTTTGCACACCTACTTATCAGTAAAATCAGCAGAATCCGTAATCACAGAAAAGGAATGATTACGGATTCTGCTGATTTTACTGATTGTTGGGTGTCATGGGAGTGATACCCCTGTGTTGTCACTCGGAGTAACCTTTGTTTATTTGACAAGTGCGTTGACCATTTCCAGGGGAAGGTTCATGATCAGGGCAACCTGTGACGCGGGTAGGCCCATGCCCAGCAACTGGCGGGCACTATCCAGTTTCTCGGACTCTGCCTTGGCACGCTCCTCCGCTCGTCCTTTCTCCATACCTTTGGCCATGCCTTTGGCCATGCCTTCAGCCAATCCCTCGGCACGACCCTCGGCCCTCTCGTTCCTCATGATGGAGAGGTTGGTGCGGTAGGTGTCGATGCTGATGTTGTAGAGTTTGAGCTCGTCCGGTGTCATGTGCACCAGTTCTGCTATGTTACCCACCTTACCGAAGACGGGTTGCTGCTGCTGGAAAGGAATGTTCGTCGTCATAGTCTCAAGATTTGCCATGTTGTACAACCAGTAGTCTATCTGTGTCTTGCAGTCCTCCTCGAGCATGCTACGGTAGTCGGGCAGTTCGAGAGTGAAGACCTTCAGCTTGTCGGAGAAGACCTCCG
>CALZGT010000090.1 GCA_945787235.1 uncultured Prevotellaceae bacterium | reverse complement strand
ATGCCCAGAACTGGCTCATCGTAGGTGCCACTTACAGCCTGGGGCACACCATAGGAGGAGAGGCTTCCCTGCTGCGATATACCTCGGCAGGTGACTCTACGGAAATCAAGACGGACAAGGCTTTCGACCTCCCTCACTCTTTTGGCGGTGGCCTGGCATGGCAGCACAAGAACCGACTGACCTTGGCGGCCGACTATACCTACCAGCAATGGGGCGAGTGCAAGATGCCCATAGCCGGGAAGGATGACAACGGAAACGTCACCTACCTCTCACAAAAGGGGGAGTACATGAACCGCAGCCGCATAGCCCTGGGAGCTGAATTTGTGCCGGATGCCGAGTCACGCGGCTACCTGAGCCGGGTAAGGTACCGGGCAGGTATCAATTTCTCCACTCCCTATCTCAAGGTCAACGGACAGGACGGTCCCTCAGAATATCACGCCACCCTGGGTCTGGGACTCCCCCTGCAGACGCGCCGCATGGCAGGCCGCTCTGTTATCAACGTATCGGCCGAATGGATGATGCGCAAGGCTTCCACTCCCACCCTGGCCAAGGAGAACTATTTCCTCCTCAACGTGGGTATCTCGTTCAACGAGAAGTGGTTCATGAAATGGAAGATCAACTAAGACTGCGCCCGTGAGAAAATTCTCAGCCATACTGGCTTGCAGCCTCCTGTGCCTGCTCGCTGCCTGCTCCGTAGAGAAGGAACACATGGCGGAGGCCATCAACGAGGAGGACTCACTGGCCTTCATGACAGCCAGTGGGGTGAGCACGCTCATCTCCGACTCTGGGGTGATACGCTACCGGCTCATCGCGGAGGACTGGCAGATACACAACAGTACCACTCCCGCCACATGGAAATTCCTGCATGGCTTCTTCATGGAGAGATTCGACCAGGACATGCACGCCGACCTCTTCGTGCAGGCGGACACGGCCTTCCTCCACAAGCAGGAACTGTGGGAACTCCGTGGACGTGTCGTCATCAAGAACCTGGAAGGTACGCTCTTCCTCACCGAGGAACTCTTCTGGGACATGAGGGCACAGAAGATGTGGAACCACATGCCCATGGACATCTATATGCCGGACCGCGAACTGCATGGTACAGAATTCCGTTCCAACGAAAAGATGACCGACTATTTCGTCATGAACTCCGCCGGAGCGTTCCCTGCTTCGGACACAGAAGACAATAATACCCCGCAACAATAATGTCCCATCTCATCATCTACACACTCATCGTACTGCTCTTCTCGGCCTTCTTCTCTGGCATGGAGATTGCCTTCGTCTCGTCCAGCAAATTGAGGCACGAACTGGACAAGGCATCCAACAGCCTCAGCAGCAAGATAGTGGGCATCTTCTACAAGCATCCGAACAATTTTATTTCTACCCTGCTGGTAGGCAACAACATAGCACTGGTCATCTATGGTATCCTGATGGCACAGTTGCTCCAGGTGTGGTTCCTGGACAGCCTCGACCTCAACGAAGGACTGGAACTGTTGCTCAACACCATCATCTCCACCCTCATCGTGCTGGTCACGGGAGAGTTTCTGCCCAAGACGATTTTCAAGCACAACCCCAACGGGATGTTGAGTTTTTTTGCACTTCCCATGTTCCTCATCTACATCGTGCTCTTCCCCATCAGCAAGTTCACCAGTAGCCTGAGCAAGCTCATGCTCCTCGTCTGTGGTGTCAAGGTGGGACAGAACGAGAATGAAGCAACCTTCACCCGCGTAGATTTGGACCACCTGATACAGAGCAACATCGAGGAAGTGAAGAACGAGGACAACATCAGCGAGGAGGTCAAGATTTTCCAGAATGCACTGGATTTCAGTTCGGTGAAGGTACGCGACTGCATCGTGCCGCGTACGGAGGTCACCGCCGTGGATATCAACACACCGCTCGAAACACTGAAAAGCCAGTTTGTGGAGTCGGGACACTCCAAGATTATCGTCTATGACGAGGACATCGACAACGTCCGGGGCTACGTTCATTCCTCGGCCATGTTCCATCTGAAACCCGATGCCGACTGGAAGGAATTCATCCTTGAGGTGGCTTTCGTACCCGAAACCATGCCGGCCCAGAAACTCCTCAAGACCTTCATCCAGCAGAAACGTTCCCTGGCCATCGTGGTCGATGAATTCGGTGGTACGAGCGGCATCG
Organism: uncultured Prevotellaceae bacterium; assembly: GCA_945787235.1. GTDB lineage: Bacteria > Bacteroidota > Bacteroidia > Bacteroidales > Bacteroidaceae > Physcousia. The sequence continues at coordinate 7,175 of CALZGT010000090.1, read as the reverse complement.
TGGCCCTGGAAGACCTGGTGGAGGAAATCTTCGGGGAGATAGAGGATGAACACGACAACACGCACTACACGGCCAACGACCTGGGCAACGGAGAGTACCTGCTCTCTGCCCGCATGGAGATAGAACAGGTGAACGAGAAATTCGGACTCGACCTGCCGGAAAGTGACCAGTACCTGACCATCGGAGGTCTCATCCTGCACCACTACCAGAGTTTCCCCAAACTCAACGAGGTGGTGAAGGTAGGACATTTCGAATTCAAAATCATACAGAAGACAACCACGAAAATCGTGCTCGTCCGCTTGAAAGTCAGCTGAATTGACGTTTTTTCAAGCATAAATTGTGTTTTTTTAATAAAGATTGCGCGCGTGTGAATCTTTTTTTGTAACTTTGCGCGGTTTATTGACCAAGTGTGAGCTTTTACGTAGCAAAGCGTGCCTTCGCCTTGCCACTTCAACCGCATACATAAAAACAAAAAACAATAAAAAACAATGGCAACATTACAAAAACTGAGAAAGAACAAGATTACCCCCATCGCCATCGGTGTGGCCATGCTCTTGTTCGTCGTGACGCTGTTCCTGAAGCAGGGCGGCAGTCAGGGAGAGAGAAATGCAGCAGTCCTCAACGGAAAGGAGCTTGACATTGCCAAGTTCAATGAAATGGTAGAGGAGGCCAAGGATGTCTTTGTCACCATGGGACAGCTGCCCGAGAACCCCGACAACCAGACCATGACCCAGCTCCGTGAAATGGTCTATCAGAACTACATCAGCAGCCAGATGCTGGAGGAGGAATGTGAACGTCTGGGCATCACCGTTACCACGGCTGAGCTGCAGAACATCATCAAGAACGGCAGCAACCAGGTGCTGATGCAGACACCCTTCCGCACACAGCAGGGTACCTTCGACTATGCTTCTCTCCAGCAGTTCCTGAAGCAGTACAAGGACATGCAGAAGAACAGTGCCCAGATTCCCGCTGAACAGCGCGAGTACTTCGAGCGCATCTACCGTATGTGGATCTACACCGAGAAGGAGCTCCGCAAGAGCGTCCTCATGGAGAAGTACCAGGTGCTGCTCGGCAGTCTCATCCTGAGCAACCCCGTGAGTGCCAAGGCTGCCTTCGAGGCCCGCAACAACGAGACCGACGTGCTCCTGGCCGCACTGCCCTACACCAGCATCGAGGACAAGGATGTCAAGGTGGAGGAGAGCGATGTCAAGGCCAAGTACGAGGAGTACAAGGACTTCTTCTTCCGTCCCAGCCAGACCCGCGACATCAAGTACATCGACGTAGTCATCAAGGCCAGCAAGGAAGACGAGGAGGCGCTGAACAAGGACATGGCAGAGTATGCTGCCCAGCTCCGTGACTCCAGCCTCAGCGTAGAGAACGTGGTACGCCGCTCACAGTCGAGCATCAGCTACTCTGCACTGCCCCTGAGCAAGAAGGCTTTCCCCCGCGACATTGCTGCACGCTTTGACTCCATGGCTGTAGGCTCACAGTGTGCCCCCTACTACAACGCAGCTGACAACACCATGAACATCATCAAGATGATGGGCAAGGTAATGCGTCCCGACTCTGTGGAGGTACGCGAGATTGCTGCTACGGGCAAGGACCTCGCCGCTGCAAAGAAGACGGCAGACAGCATCTACAACGCCCTGCAGGCAGGTGCCAACTTCGACACGATAGCCAAGGCCTACAACCAGCCTGCCACCAAGCACTGGATTACCAGCAACATGTACGAGGGTAGCCAGATCAACGAGGATAACAGAAAGTACCTGGAGGTTGTCACCACCGCTGCCGCCAACAGCATCAACAAGATTGAGCTGGGTGCCGGCGTCATCATCCTGGAGGTTACCGACCGCCGTCATGTAGAGGAGAAGTACAACGTGGCTGTCATCAAGCGTGAGATGAGCTTCAGCAACAAGACGACCAACGACAACTTCAACAAGCTCAGCACTTTCATCGCCAGCCACAAGACGGTAAAGGAGATGGAGGAGAACAGCAAGGGTGAGTTCAGCATCCTGCCCTGCAACGAGTTCAACGCCATGACGGCAGCCGTACCCGGCATCGAGGAGTCACGCGAGGTAATCCGCTGGGCTTACAACGAAGAAACCAAGGTGGGCGACGTGAGCGAGATTTTCTACTGTGGCAAGAAGCGTGAGCACCTTGTAGTAGCTGTGCTGGAGGCCATCCACGAAGAGGGCTATGCCGACTACAAGGAGGAGGCCGTAAGCAACTCGCTGCGTCAGATGGTCATCAACGACAAGAAGGCCGTGATGCTGCAGGAGAAGATGATCAATGCCAAGAGCGTGGCTGACGTGGCCAAGATTGCCGGTGCCGTACAGGACACCGTACAGCACATTACCTTCGGGGCACAGGCATTCATCCAGAAGACAGCTTCCAGTGAGCCTGCCGTGAGCGGTGCCGTAAGTGCTGCTGCCAAGGGTACGTTCATGGCCGGAGTGAAGGGCAATGCCGGTGTATTTGCCTTCCAGGTGCTGGGCAAGAACGTCAAGGAGAAGTATGATGCCAAGAAGAACGAGAAGGAGGAGATGCAGCGTGCTGCCCAGCAGCAGGCTTACATGGTGTTCAGCGGTCAGAACGACCTCCGCAACCCCTGCAACCTCTTCTACAACAACTTCAAGAAGGCTGAGAAGAAGGATAACCGCCATCTGTTCTTCTAAAGGCAGCGTCCAAGAATTACGCTTCGCTTTTGTAAGAAGCGGGTATATATATAATAAGGTGTGTCTCCAGCGAGACACACCTTATTGTTTTGGGTGGTTGCTATCAAATACCACCTTTATGGGGGAGACTCTAACCCTTCTGTCTTTGCAGGCATTCATATTATCCACCCTTGGTGATTTCCAACGCCAGACAGTATTACGCCGGCAGGGAACAGCCATGATAAAAAGAAGGTGTCTTGCAGTACCCTTAGCAGGAAACACGGCAAGACACCTTTTTCATGATGTCACTGTCAAGATACCCTTATCATGACATCTTCTTATCGTTACAGGGGAAATGGTCATCCCCTGCACATCAGTTGTTCTCGGGACGCAGCTTGCGTACGGTCTCGGCCGTACGCCACATCTCGCTCTCACGGAGCGCCTTGAGCTCCTTCTCCAGACCTACGCGGTAGTCAGGCTTAGAGTTGGCATCGATGGAAATCTGTGCCTCGTTGCCACTCTTGACAGAAGCATAGAGCTTCTCTACGACAGGCTTGCAGGCATCGTGGAAGGGACCCATCCAGTCCAGGGCACCACGCTGAGCGGTGGTAGAGCAGTTGGCATACATCCAGTCCATACCCTTCTGTGCGAAGAGAGGCATGAGTGACTGGGTGAGCTCCTCTACAGTTTCATTGAAAGCCTCAGAGGGAGTGTGGCCGTTCTCACGGAGCACCTCGTACTGAGCCAGCAGCAGACCCTGGATGGCACCCATCAGTGAGCCGCGCTCACCGGTGAGGTCAGAGGTAGCCTCACGCTCGAAGGTAGTCTCGAAGAGATAGCCAGAACCAATACCGATACCCAGTGCCAGAGTGCGGTCGAGGGCACGGCCAGTGGCATCGTTATATACAGCGTAGGAGCTGTTCAGGCCACGGCCTTCGAGGAACATGGTGCGGAGTGAGGTACCAGAACCCTTAGGAGCCACCATGATGACATCAATGTCCTTGGCAGGCACACAGCCGGTGCGGTCTGACCAGGTGATGGCGAAGCCATGAGAGAAATAGAGAGCCTTACCGGGAGTGAGGTACTTCTGGAGCGTGGGCCATACAGACATCACGGCAGCATCAGAGAGCAGACACATCACGATAGAAGCCTTGTCGGCAGCCTCCTCGATGGAGAAGAGCGTCTCACCGGGTACCCAGCCATCGTTGATGGCCTTCTCGAAGGTCTTGCCCTGACGCTGTCCCACGATGACATTGAAGCCATTGTCACGCAGGTTGCAAGCCTGACCAGGACCCTGCACGCCATAACCGATTACGGCGATGGTCTCATCCTTCAAAATCTCACGAGCTTTCTCAAGAGGAAACTCTTCGCGGGTCATCACCTCCTCGATAACGCCGCCAAAATTCATTTTTGCCATTGTTGTTTTGTTTTTTGGGTTATTGTTGTTGAATTGTTGTTGTAGTAAGGGGGGAGGGGCTAGATGCGCTAGTTGTTCTAGTTTTGCTAGTTGTTCTAGCTATGCTAGTTATACTAGTTCATCTAGTTATACTATCTCCGCTAGTTGAACCTCACCTTCGCCTGGCAGACCACCTCCCCGGGAGCCTCATCGCTGACATTCTTTCGGACCTCCACATCGTACTCCGCATCACTGATGGTCTGCAGGTAGAAGCTCAGGCGGTCGCCCATGTAGCTCTCTGCCTTGTAGGCTATCTCGAAGCGACGGATGCCGTTGAGGAAAAGGTCGCGGGGGAAGACATCCAGGATGTGCTCGATGTACTTGATGGAATTGATGTGCCCGTTGATATCTACATCGCTGTAGTACGTGTCGAGGGTACGCACCAGTTGCGCATCGCGGAAACGGAAACGTCCGTGCCCCTCAATGGGACACACATTCTCCTCCTCGCTGACCACGTAGTTGAGTATGTCGCCCTCGTAGAGCGAGAGCAGGTCGCAGGGACGGCGTGTCTCCATGTCTATCATCGCCCAGATGCTGCGCGCATAGCCACAGGGAGTACCGTCGGGACGCAGGATGGAGAAGTTACGGTTGGTAAAAAGACGTATGACACTCTCCACCCATGTCTTTATCTCCACGTGCTCATACTGCCGGGGCATGTCCATCATCTCAATGCTGAGCCGGCTCAGCACCCAGGTATGGTGTGACTCGTTGAGTGCCCCGATGCCCCATCCCCTGCGCTGCGAGTGATTGCCCGCCGCATTGAGCAGATGGTTGCCGAGCACCCCCATGAAGATACGTCCTGTGAAATCCACATGAAAAGGTTCCACATAGACAGGGTGCGTGTCTATCTTCTCAAGAATACGCATTTCAGTTCCTTCCTTTTGCATCATTTATCCCTCTTTAATCATCATCTCTCACACCTTGACCATCATTTTTCCCGTTCCTCCTCACGCTTGGCAATGTACTGGTCCAGGCGTTCGATGCATGACTTGGTGATGGCGATGCGACCAGAGCGTACGAACTGCAGGACGCACCCCAACTCGTTGAGCAGGTTGAAATGCTCCAGGACGTCACTCGTCACACCCGTCTTCTCCACCGTGGTATAGGTAGGATTCACCTCCACGATACGCGCGTCGTAACGGCGCACGATGCGTGATATCTCAGGGTTGGCCAGTACCAGGGGCGTAGAGAGCTTGAGGAGTGAGGTTTCGAGGATGAAAATCTCGTCATCCACAAAGCAGTTGGCCTGCAGCACATCAATCTTCTTCTCAATCTGCTTGCAGAGCATTTCCGCCATCTCCTGCTTGCAGTAGCAGGTGATGGTGTATTTGTGTACGCCCGGCGTACTCGATGCACATACATTCAGACTCTCGATATTGACCTGGCGGCGAGTGAACACAGCCGTAATCTGATTGAGGATACCGGCGAAGTTCTCGGAATAGATGATGAGCGTATAGAGAGTCAGCCCCTCGTGGTTACTGCTGAGCAATGCGCCCTCGCGGCCAGCGGTGGCCGGACGCACCACGGCGTACTTGCTGAAAGTCTCGACCTGAGTGCCAGGCTTGGTGTCTTGTTCGAGAGTTGCCAAGCGCTCGCGCAGGAGGTTCTTCTCATACGAGTTGCGGTCGACGGCAGCAGCAGCCTGAACAGCAGCGAGCAGGGCATCCTGTGCCTGCTGCTCGTTGCATCGCCTGTCACAGGTATTGCAGTCACCACACTCCGCAGCTCCGTATTTTGTATTGTTGTCGTTCATTTCTGTTTTCTGTTATTTCACACTTTTCACTTCACTTCGAGCAGCATCTCATCCACATTACCGCCCGGAGGGGTCATGGGCAGGATATTCTCCTCCTCGAGCACTGCACACTGCAACAGGTAGGGACCCTTGGTGTCGAGCATCTCGCGGATGGCTGCATCAAGGTCCTTGCGATCGACCACCGTGCGGCATGGGATGCCATAGCCCTTGGCAATCAGCTCATAGTCGGGATTGACCATCGGGGTGAACGAATAGCGCTTGTCGAAGAACATATACTGCCACTGGCGCACGTTGCCAAGATAGTTGTTGTTGAGGAGGATCATCTTCACAGGGCACTGCTGCTCCATGATAGTGCCAAACTCCTGAATGGTCATCTGGAGTCCACCGTCGCCCGCAAACATACACACCGTGCGGTCAGGAGCACCAAAAGTAGCACCTATGGCGGCAGGAATGCCGAAGCCCATGGTGCCGCAGCCACCCGAAGTGACCACAGAACGTGGTTTGGTGAACTTGAAGTAACGGCAAGCAAACATCTGGTTCTGCCCCACGTCGGTCACCATGATGGCTTCGTTGTTGGTTGCCTCACTCACCTTGCGCACCACCTCAGGCATGAGCAATGGTCCCTCGGTTGGATAGAGGGCTGGCTCTATTACCTTATTATATTCTTTCTCGGCGTATGGCTTGAAGCCAGCAATCCACGAGTCGTGTTTTGCGTTATCGACCAAAGGGAGAATCTCTGCCAAGGTCTGCTTGCAGTCGCCCATGACAGCCAAGTTGACCTTCACGTTCTTGTCAATCTCTGATGGGTCGATTTCGAAATGTATGATCTTGGCCTGTCTGGCGTATGTCTTGAGATTGCCTGTCACACGGTCATCGAAACGCATACCGATGGCTATGAGCAAGTCACACTGATTGGTCATCACGTTAGGCGCGAGGTTGCCGTGCATTCCGAGGCGACCCATGTTGAGCGGATGGTCACTGGGGGCAGCCGAAAGTCCGAGGAAAGTCTGTCCGAATGGAATCTGGGCCTTCTCGCAGAGGTCGAGCAGTTCCTTGCGTGCACCAGCGAGCTCTACACCCTGCCCCACGAGGATGAATGGTTTGACCGACTCGTTGATCATCTGTGCAGCCTTCTCTAAGACGCTCTTCTCGCACTGCGGCACAGGCTTGTAGGAACGGATGAAATCGACCTTCTGAGGTTCGTATTCGAACATGGCCGTCTGGGCGTTCTTGGTGAAGTCGAGCACCACAGGGCCCGGGCGACCCGACTTGGCGATATAGAAAGCGCGAGCCACAGCCCATGCGATGTCTT
>CALZGT010000089.1 GCA_945787235.1 uncultured Prevotellaceae bacterium | reverse complement strand
CTTCTTTCATGCGTATGTGTGGAATGTCTTTGGGTGCAAAATTATAAAAAAATCCTGAATGGCAAGTATCTCGGGGAGGGAAAATGCCTTCAGACCGCATTTTTCCTATCCGTGATGCCTCTGTCAGGTGGATTCATAGATGACGAGCACCTCCTCAGTGGCTTCCGTGACTGGACAGAGGTTGCTGCTGCGGAGCCCTGGCAGACAGAGGATGCGCCCCTGTGCATCCGTGACAAGCTGTTGCCGTTCCTTCTGGAAGAGGTTGAGACGCAGGTCGGTGAGTATGTCGCTTACCAGCCGTGACCCCTTCATGCCGAAAGGCACCATGCGGTCGCCCGTGCGCACAGGGCGGACGGTGAGGGGATGTGCCACGAGGCGGTTGTCGAAATATGCCTTTCCCTTCTGCATTGTCCGTACATCCCACCGTGGGCATACCTCCATGATGACCTCGGGCAGAGGGCGTTCCACGTCTTTGGCCTGGAGCACGAAGGCATGGCGGTCGCGAAGCAGACGGTGGGTGGACGAGGTGACGAGGGCTCCGGTGCGTGCCTGCAGGATGTCGCGTTCCTGGCTCTGTGTGAAACCGCATCCGCGAATCCGCTCATGCAGGATGGCAGCCTCCAGTGGGATAGTGACTTCTGCATCGGCAGATGTCCCTTCCTGCCATGAGCCATGCCCCACAGTCCATCCATCCCACGAAGAACCATGCTCGGCGGCCAGTCCCTTCTCGTAGTAGGGCAGAGCCTGCTGCACGTGCCGGGCCGTCTGCGCCAGGTGGGCTACGGCCTGTGGGTTGACCTCCCTGAGCAGGGGCAGGATGTCAAGGCGTATGCGGTTGCGCAATGCCTCGCGCTCACGGTTGGTGCTGTCCTCCACCCACGTCTGTCCGTTCTCCTGGAGGAAGAGGACGAGGTCCTCACGACTGACATCGAGAAGGGGACGGATGATGAGGTCTCTCCTGTAGTGCATCCCAGCCAGTCCGCGCAGGCCGCTGCCCCTGAGGAGGTGGAGGAGGAGTGTCTCGGCCTGGTCCTGCTGATGGTGCGCCACGGCGATGCAACTTGCCTGCCGCTCCTGCCGCATCTGTTCAAACCAGTCATAGCGGAGGTCGCGTGCCGCCATCTCCACACTGACATGCTGCTCCTTGGCGTAGGCCAGGGTGTCAAAGTCGCGTACGAAGAGTGTGACGGACTGCTCGCGGCACAGGTCGCGCACGAAGTTTTCGTCCCTGTCGGACTCTTCCCCCCGCAGGTGGAAGTTGCAGTGAAGTGCCTCCACCTTGTAGCAGAGTCGGCGCAACAGGAGCAGCAAGGCCACGGAGTCAGCCCCTCCGCTCAGGGCCACGAGGACCTTGTCGGAGGGTTGCAGCAGCTGGTGTGCCGTTATCGTCTGCTCCACTTGCTGCAATACCTTGCGTGTTGTATCTTTATCTCTTGACATACCTTACGACTCACGGAACTCCACCACGGTGATGCCCGCCCCTCCGAACTGCACATGTTCGTCGTGGAAGGACGTCACCCCCGCTACGGTGGAAAGATACTGCCTTACCAATGTTCTGAGGGCACCCGTACCCGTGCCGTGCAGGATGCGCACCCGTGCGGCACCCACCAGGATGGCATCGTCGATGTAGTAGGTGATCTGCTGCAGGGCCTCGTCGGCACGCAGTCCTCGGATGTCGATGTCCTGATGGAACTGCAGGGAGCGCTGGCGCATGTCATCGCGCGTCTCCTTGCTCAGGTAACTGCTGGCACGTCCCAGGGTCTCCTCCTGCGGTTTCTCACTCGCCTCCAGGCGGTTCAGGGCCACGGTCGTTTTCACCATGCCAAACACCACCACGGCCTTCTTGCCCTGGAGGCTCTCCACGATGCCCGTGGTGTGCTGTCCCTTGAGGCGCACGTAGTCACCCGGAACAAGGCTCTCCTTGTGGGAAGAAGCCACGGCACTGACCTCCATAGTACGAAGCTCTTCCTTGCCAGAAGCCGTTGCCGGAGCGGGAGCCGGAGCTGCAGCCCCCTTCTCCCTCTTCTCCTGCTTGCGTTTCCTGCGCTCCAGGATTTGCTGCATCTTCTTCTCTATGGCCGCATTCTTCTCCCGTTCGTCACTCTCCTCGGCAGCCAGTCTTTCCTGCATCTCGCTCAACTGCTGGCGGGCCAGACGCGTACGTTCCTTCTCCGCCTGAGCCTCCTTGATTTCACGTATGGTATTCTCTATCTTCGCATTCGCCTCCGCAATGATGCGTTGCGCTTCCTCCTTGGCCTCCCTGAGGATGGCCTTGCGCTGCTTCTGCAGGTCCGTCACCTCATCCTCATAGCGCATGATGGTCTGCTGCATCTTCTTTTCGTGCAGGTGGATATTCTGGCGCTTGCCCTCCCAGTAACGCTTGTCGCGCACGATGTCCTGGAGGTACTTGTCCGCATCGATATACTCCTGTCCCACGATGTCCGAGGCATCCTGGATGACCGCCTCGGGGATGCCTATCTTGCGGGCTATCTCCACGGCGAAACTGCTTCCCGGATTACCTATCTCCAGTTGGAAGAGTGCCTGCATCTGGTGGCGGTCATAGAGCATGGCCCCATTCACCACCCCCTTGTTGTCATCGGCAAAATGCTTCAGGTTCTGGTAGTGCGTGGTGATGACCCCGAAAGTACCGCTACGGTGGAACTGGCGCAGGATGGCCTCAGCCAGTGCTCCTCCGATGCCAGGTTCCGTACCTCCTCCAAACTCGTCAATGAGCAGGAGGGAAGAGGGGGAACAGCCCCGCATCATGTGTTTCATGTTCATGAGGTGCGAACTGTAGGTCGAGAGGTCGTCATCGATGCTCTGCTCGTCACCGATGTCGATGAAGATGCTCTGGAAGATACCCATGCGCGAGGCTTCGCCCAGGGGTACGGGCAGTCCGCACTGCATCATGTACTGCAAGAGTCCGACGGTCTTAAGGCATACCGACTTGCCACCCGCATTGGGTCCGCTGATGATGAGGATGCGTTGCTGGCGGTTAAGGGTGATGTCGAGGGGCACCACCTTGCGTCCCTGTGCCTGTAGGTTGATGGCCAGGAGCGGATGGATGGCCTGCGTCCAGTCTATGAGGGGCTTACTGCCCACCTCGGGGATGATGGCATGTATCTGCTGGGCAAAGAGAGCCTTGGCCCGCACAAACTCGATGTCGGCCAGGAAGGCAAAGGCACGCAGGAGTTCGGGCGTGTTCTGCCGCAGCTTGTCGGTAAACTCCTGCAGGATGCGGATAATCTCGCGCCTTTCCTCAGCCTCCAGTTCGCGGATGCGGTTATTGGCCTCCACGACCTCAGCCGGTTCGATATAGACCGTCTTGCCCGTGGCCGACTCGTCATGCACGATACCCCTCAGCTTCCTTTTCATGGCAGGAGCCACGGGGATGACGAGACGGCCGTCGCGCAGCGTGGGGGAGGCATCGGAATCGACCAGTCCCTCGCTCTGAGCTGCCTTGAGGATATGGTGCAGGGTGCGACCGATGCTGCCCTCCAGGCGGTGCAGTTCGTGCCTTATTTCGAAGAGCGTACGGCTGGCATCGTCCTTTATCTTGCCGAACTTGTCGAGAATCTGCTCGATGCGCCGCGTCACTGTACGGAAGGTGAAGACACCGTCGGCCAGACGCACCAGGGTGGGGTAGGTGGGAAGACTCCCAGCCTCATCGGGTTCCCTGCGTATGATGTCGATGAAGGCATGGAGGGTGTCGAGGGAGCGTTTCAGGTCCCACATCTCCTGTTCTTCAATGAAGGTACCCTCGATGCGGATGCGCTGGATGGTGGGACGGAGATCAAAGAATTCCATCTCAGGCACACGGTCCTCAGCTTCGAGGAGGTGCATGAATTCGCGTGTCTGTTCCAGGGCAGCGTGCAGTATGTCGAGGTCGGTCTGGAATGTCATCTTCTCGATGAGTTCCTGACCCATGGGGCTGGCACAATGACGTGACAGCAGGGTTCGTATCTCGTCAAAGCCTATTTTCTGTTCGTAGTTCTTTGGGTAAATCATAATAGTTCATCATACATACTTCATAGTAAGGGTATAGGTTATGGTTTAACCTTAACCTTTAACCATACAACCATGAACTATGAGGTAGTTTACAGGTTCTTCTTGGGATAGAGGGTGTCCCACCATGTGGGGTCGTCCTGTAGCCACTTGGCAAACCAGGCATAGTAGGTGTGGACCCACTTGATTTGCTTCTGGTAGTCGGTGATGTGGTGGTCCTGACCCTCCACGGTGACGAAGGCACATTCACGACCCAGGATCTTGAGGGCGGTGAACATCTGGATGCTCTCGTTGATGGGCACGTTGTTGTCCGCTGCACCATGCAGGAAGAGGATGGGAGTGTGTACCTTGTCCGCATTGAAGAGAGGGGCATGTCCCGAGAGCAGTTCCTGGTTGTTCCAGGGATAACTGTGGGCGGCGCTGATGGCACTGTAGGTGTAGCCCCAATAACCGAAGCCCCAGTAGCTGGTGGGGTTGCTGATGCCGGCGTGGCTCATGGAAGCCGCAAAGATGTCCGTCTTGGTCATGAGGTACTGGGTCATGAATCCACCGAAGGAGGCACCCAGACACCCAATCTTCTTCTCGTTGACAAAGGGATGCTCACGGCAGAACTGCTGGGTGCCCTCGATGATGTCCTGTGCCGGACCGTCACCATAGGTGTTGACGTGGCGCGCTGCAAACTCCTGTCCGAAGCCCGTGGCTCCACTGGGCTGCACGACATAGACCACATAGCCCATGGCAGCCCACCCGTGGAAGTTGTAGTACGAGTCGAGGTAACGGCCCGTGGGGGAACAGCCACCATAGTAATAGACGAGCATGGGGTATTTCTTCGAGGGGTCGAAATGGGGAGGCAGGTAGTAACGTCCGCAGATGCTGTCACCCCGGCTGCTCTTGAAGTACCAGTCCTCACACTTGCCCAGGGCGATGCCCTCCATGCGGATGGCGTTGTAGTCCTTGACAAGCGTCTCCTTGCCGTTCTTCAAGTCAACGTAATAGATGCGGTCCACATTGCTATCACCCTGTCCCACATAGCTCAGCATGGCCTTGCCGCGGGCCAGCGAGAAACTCTTCACGTAGCACTCCGTAAGCGGCAGCTTTGAGATTTTGCCACTCTTGATGTCGATGCGGAAGATGTCCTGGCGGTCACGGTTTTCACAGAGCGCATAGATCATGCCGTCAGCTTCGCTGACCTGCACACTCGTTATGTTGGGGTTGAAGTCGCGCGTGAGGGACTTTACCTCCTTGGTAGTGAGGTCGATGAGGAAGAGTTCGTTCTGTATCATGCTGGGAATCTTGCCCGTGGGGTCGTTCTTGCCGATGCCTCCGAAGGCCTCGGGACTGCCCATGGCCAGCGCGTAGCGGCAGTCGGGGGTGTAGAAACGCACCTCACCGATGAAGCCGTCGCGACGCACGATGGTATCCACCTTTTGGGTGGTGCGGTCATAGAGGAGGACGGTGGAGAAGCGGAAGGGACGTTCCGTCAGTTCATCCTCACTGGTAGTGATGAGCACCTTCTGTCCGTCACGGCTCACCGAGGCGTAGGAGTTGCGGAAGCCCGTGGTGACCTGCGTGAGTTGTCCGCTGGTCACATCCAGGAGCTGTATGTTGCGGCGGTTGCGCCATCCGGCCTGGCGGTCTTCGGGAGAGAGCACCTGATGCACCTGTGCATCCTCCTTGGGTCCCTCCGTGATCTGCGACACGAGCATGAGCGACTCGTCGTTGATGAAATTGCCGCTGGCACTCAGATAGTTGGTGAAGAACGGCGTGGCCTCGCCCGTGGCAGGATCCACATACTCATAGACCGTCTCACCCTCTATGCCACGGCGCGAACGGATGTAGCGGTCGCCCGTGCTGGCCCATGAGGAGAATCCGTCGCACAGCGTGAGACGGCGTGTCTTCAGGTCCATGATCTGCTGGGACCACTCTGTCTTGCCATCGTTTTTCGTAGTGTAGGTGTGTATCATCATGTAACGCCCGTTGGCACTCAGTCGGCTGGCGTAAGCCTTCTCACCGTGCATGTAGTCCGCGAGCGTATAGGGGCGCAGTCCCTCCTGGTGCAGGGAGATGTACGCACTCTGCTTGCTGTCAAGCTTGAGGCTCAGCGTATCGTTCTCCCCCTTCTTGCAGAGCACCTTGACCACCACCTCATGACGGCCCGGGGTGAGCGTCTGTTCTGCCCCCTCCTTGTTATCTATATAAATAAGGTGTGACTGGCCTCCCTTCGCCTTGACGTGGCATTTGGCAAAATGCGTGTTGTCGAAGGTGAAACCCGCCACATAAACCGTGCTGCGGCTGCTGTCGCCCTGCAACACTACGGCAGGAAGCGTGTCACCCTGTGAGATGAAAGCCGCCTCCTCACCCTTCTTCCACACCTGGGTACTGATGCTCTTCTTGAGGAAATCCTCCTCATTGAACTTCTCTCCCTTCACATCCACGGAGTCTATACGGAGGGCAGCCACCGTAGTATAGGGACCTGCCACGCGGAGTTTGTTCACTTGCAGTTCATCGGCTGCTGCCGTGATACTGGCGATGCCCATGAGGGCCATCATCAGGTTCTTCTTCATCATGATATCTTAGTGTTAGGGTTTTATTATTGGTATAGGTGAAGCCTGTTCGTGCTCACCGTCAACTGCGTGTCACGTTCTTCACACCCTTCACCGTCTTCAGCTTGCGTATGAGCTGCTGCAGGCGGCTGGTGTCAGAAAGCGTCACGGTCAGGTGACCGCTGAAGAGTCCGTCGTGACTGTCGATGCTGATGCTTCTCATCTGCATCTTTTCCTCCTTGGAGATGATGCTCGTGATGTTGCTCACGATACCCAGGTCATCGTTGCCCACGATATACAGGGTGATGTCATACTGGTTACCGCCCTTGCCGGCCCAGCGCGCCTTGACGATGCGGTAGCCGAAACGCTGGCGCATCTGCGGTTCGTTGGGGCAGTCCGTGCGGTGTATCTTGATGCCACCTGCTGCCGTGACGAAGCCGAAGACCTCATCGCCGTAGATGGGCTGGCAGCACTTGGCCAACTGGAACTCCAGACCCTTGAGGTCCTTGTCGATGACCATCACGTCCTCCTGTCCCGTGTTCCTCTGGCGGCTCTCCTGCTTCTCGCTCATGGTAAACTCCTCCGCCTTCCGCACCTCTGTCTTCTCCAGTTCACCGCGTTCAAAGCGCTGGCGGGCAAGGTACTCCTCCACCACGGTGTTCGTGTCGAGCACCCCGTCGTTGATGGCCTTGTAGAAGTCCGTGACGACCTTGAAGCCCAGTTTCTTCATGGTGTGCATGAGGGTAGGTTCGCTCATCTCTATCTTGCGGTTCTTGAGCTTGCGTTCCAGGAGTTCTTTGGCCATGGTTACCTGTCCCGCCTGCATCTCCTTGAGACTGGTACGTATCTTAGACTTAGCCTTGGAAGTCTTGACGATGTTCACCCAGTCCTGCTTGGGAGACTGATTGTTGGAGGTAAGAATCTCCACCTGGTCACCACTGTGCAGCTCCTGCCTTATCGTCACGTTGCGGTTGCCAATTTTGGCACCGATGCAGTGGTCACCCACCTTGGTGTGTACGGCATAGGCAAAGTCGAGCACGGTAGCCCCCTTGGGCAGCTTGAAGAGGTCCCCCTTGGGCGTGAAGACGAAGACCTCGTCCTCCACCAAGTCCATCTTGAACTGGTCCATGAGCCCCATGTCATCGTTCGTCTCCAGGGCAGCACGTATGCCTGCGAGCCAATCCTCCAGACTCCCCTGCGTGCTCTTCACCCCCTTGTAGCGCCAGTGCGCCGCCATGCCATGCTCGGCAATGTCGTCCATGCGTTCGGTGCGAATCTGCACCTCCACCCACTTCTTCTCGGGACCCAGCACGGTGATGTGCAGACTCTCGTACCCGTTGCTCTTGGGTACGGAGAGCCAGTCGCGCATACGCTTGGGATTGCTCTGGTACATGTCGGTGATGATGCTGAACACCTGCCAGCATTCCAGTTTCTCCTTCTCCAACTCCGACTCCAGGATGATGCGTATGGCAAAGAGGTCATAGACACCTTCCACATCCACCTTCTGCTTCTTCATCTTCTGGTAGATGCTGTGAATGCTCTTGGTGCGTCCCTTGATGTGGAACTTCAGTCCTGCGGCCGTAAGTTTTTCCTTGATGGGACCAATGAAACCGGCGATATAAGCATCACGGCTCTCCTTGGTGGCATTCAGTTTCTCCTTGATATGGTAGTAGGCATCACGCTCCAGGTATTTCAGCGAGAGGTCCTCCAGTTCGCTTTTCAGTTTGTAGAAACCCAGCTTGTGGGCGAGGGGCGCATAGAGGTAAGCCGCTTCCATGGCAATCTTCTGCTTGGCTTCGTTCTCCACGTCCCGTATCTGCCGCATGATGTTCAGCCGGTTGGCAATCATGATGAAGATGACGCGCATGTCCTCGGCAAAACTCAGCAGCAGCTGGCGGAAGTTCTCGCTCTCCACGGCATTCGACTTCTCGTAGAGCGTGGCGATGCTGCCCAGTCCGTGCAGGATGGTGGCCACCTCCTTACCGAAATCGCGCTCGACATCCTCCAGCGTGAAGGCCCCCGTCTTGATGGCACTGCTCAGCATCACCGCCACGATTGTGCCCCTCCGCACGCCCAGTTCCGTGGCCAGCAGGAGAGCCGTCTGCATGTCACAGACAACAGGGTTGAGACCGAACACGTCACGTTGCAACAGCCCTGTGGCTTCGGCCTTCTGTATGTAGTCCTTGACGAGATTCTTGTCCTCGTAGGGGATGTCTTCGTCCTTTATGTTGAGGAGTTGCTGGTGCAGCTTGAGCATCAGTTCCCGCTCCTGTAAAGTGAAGAAATTGTTGCCATTCATAGTTTCTCTCATTAATTTTAGTTCAAAGATACAAATATTTTTTGGATTTGTCGTGTTCCTAATATATTTTTTATTATTTTTGCGATAAAATATGAGTCGTAAAACCCTGAAACGTTCATTAATGTTTAAATCATAATATTATGTTAACAGCAGAAGACAAGATTCAGTTGCAGCAGAAAGGCATCACCGAAGAACAGGTAGAAGCCCAGTTGAAATCCTTCCGTGAAGGTTTCCCCTTCCTCCGCCTCCGCGCCGCCGCCTCGGTGGGCCAGGGCATTCTCCGACTGGAGGAGGATGAGGTGCAGAAGTATATCCAGGCCTGGGACGCCTACAAGGCTGAGGGCCACCACATCACGAAGTTCGTGCCTGCCAGTGGTGCTGCGAGCCGCATGTTCAAGAATATGTTCGAGTTCCTCGATGCAGACTACGACGTGCCCACTACTCCCTTCGAGAAGAAGTACTTCGAGGAGATTCACCGCTTCGCTTTCTTCCCCGCGCTGGACGATGC
>CALZGT010000088.1 GCA_945787235.1 uncultured Prevotellaceae bacterium | reverse complement strand
GGCATGATGGCACCGCCAGGGTAGCCAAAGAGAATATCCACACCTTCGTGCTCCAGCGAGCGCATCAGCGCTTCTGCACCACTTATCTTTTCTGCCATTATTCAATGATTCTTACGCCGCCCTTGTCGGCCGATGAAACTGACTGTGCATAAGCCCGGAGAGCCTTGCTTACCACACGATTGCGTTTGAGAGGCTGCATGGGACGAGCCTCAAGTTCCTCGTCCGAGAGCTTGACGTTGATGCTTCGGCTGGGGATGTCGATGACGATGATGTCACCATCCTTGATCTTGCCGATGTTGCCGCCACTGGCTGCCTCGGGTGAGATATGTCCGATGGAGAGACCCGAGGTACCCCCGGAGAAACGTCCGTCGGTGATGAGCGCACACTCCTTGCCCATGTGCATACTCTTTATATAAGAGGTAGGATAGAGCATCTCCTGCATACCGGGGCCTCCCTTGGGACCCTCATGCGTGATGACCACACAGTCCCCCTTCTTCACCTTGCCTCCCAGAATGCCCTCGCAGGCATCCTCCTGTGAGTCAAAGCAAACGGCCGGTCCCTCGAAGTGCCACAGTTCAGGTGCCACGCCGGCAGTCTTCACCACGCAGCCATCCTGTGCGATGTTGCCGAAGAGCACCGCCATGCCGCCATCCTTGGTATAGGCATGTTCGATGTCGCGGATGCAACCGTTCTCACGGTCTGTGTCGAGCGATGGCCACTGAGTGTCCTGTGAGCCCATCCGGGTCGAGAACTTACCCGCAGGAGCTGAGGAGTAGATTCTATTAGCCTCAGGATCGATGGTATCACCTGTGATGCTGTATTTCTTGATGTCCTCGCCCAGGGTTGCGCCATTGACACGCTTGCAGCTGAGGTCGAGCAGGTCACCCTTGGCCAACTCGCCGAGGATGCCGAGGATGCCACCCGCACGGTTCTCCTCCTGGATGGAATACTTCTGCCAGTTGGGAGCCAGCTTGCAGAGGAAAGGCACCTTGCGTGAAAGCGCATCGATGTCCTGCATCTTGAAATCCACCCCACCCTCCTGGGCTACAGCCAGGAGATGCAGTACGGTATTGGTGGATGCCCCCATGGCGATGTCCAGCGTCATGGCATTGAGGAAAGCCTGGCGCGTGGCGATGCTGCGAGGCAGCACACTCTCGTCGCCCTCCTCATAGTAAGCCAAGGCATTCTTGACGATGAGCTTGGCGGCATCCTTGAAGAGCTGGATGCGGTTGACATGCGTAGCCAGGATGGAACCATTGCCCGGAAGAGAGAATCCCAGTGCCTCGGTCAGCGAGTTCATGGAGTTGGCCGTGAACATACCCGAGCAGGCACCGCATCCGGGACAAGCCGAATGCTCCACGACCTCCAGTTCCTCATCGCTCACAGTGGGGTCACCACCTTTAATCATGGCCGTGATGAGGTCGGCATTCTCGCCCTTGTACTTACCAGCCTCCATGGGACCACCGCTCACGAAGACGGCAGGAATGTTGAGTCTCATGGCTGCCATGAGCATACCCGGTGTCACCTTGTCGCAGTTGGAGATACAGACCATGGCATCAGCCTTGTGCGCGTTGACCATATACTCCACAGAGTCCGCGATGATGTCACGGCTGGGGAGGGAATAGAGCATTCCGTCATGCCCCATGGCAATGCCGTCATCCACGGCAATGGTGTTGAACTCTGCCGCATAGCAGCCCAGGGCTTCAATCTCAGCCTTCACAATCTGTCCAATCTCGTGCAGATGCGTATGACCGGGCACAAACTGCGTGAACGAGTTGACAATGGCGATGATGGGTTTGCCAAACTGCTCCCTCTTCATGCCATTGGCCACCCACAATGCACGGGCTCCTGCCATACGGCGTCCCTCCGTACATACAGCACTTCTAAGTTGATGTTTCATATTTTGCTGGTAACTTTTACTTTTGCTGGTATCTTTTTACGCTAAAAACGGGGGCAAAGTTACGAATTAATCCCGAAACGAGCAAATAAATTACATATTATTGAAAGAATATGGTAATTTTATGTCAATTTAATCACTAAAACCAAATTATTCGCTACCTTTGCAAAACGAAATTCTCTGCGGCTATAACAAAATGTCAGCAGAACGTACCCAAAAGCATACATAATAAATAATATAAAGCAAAAAACAATGGAACCAAGTAAGTACATCCGCGTAAGTTATGAACTCACTGCCATCGGTGCAGAAGGAAACGAACACATCGAGACGGCCACCCGCGAGAACCCCTTCCTCTTTGTCTCGGGGCTCGGCGTTTCCCTTGATGCCTTCGAGGCGCAGGTCACCCCGCTCTCTGCTGGCGAGACGTTCGACTTCACCCTGGACGTAGAAGACGCCTACGGTGAGTACCACGCAGACTTTGTCCAGGAGGTGCCCCGCAGCATCTTTGAGCTGGACGGCAAGATAGACAGCAGATACATCTACGAAGGTGCCGTGGTGCCCCTCCAGAATGCGGAGGGCCAGCGCTTCAACGGCCTCATACAGCGCATCGGCGAGAAGCACATCATCGTAGATCTCAATCACCCCCTGGCCGGCAAGCGTCTGAATTTCAAGGGCGAAGTCATCGAGAACCGTGAAGCCACGAAAGAAGAGATACAGGGCATGCTGAAGATGCTGACGGGTGAAGGATGCGGCGGCGGATGCGGCAGCTGCGGCGGAAACTGTGGCAGTTGCGGTGGCGACTGCGGAGGATGTGAGTAAGGAGAACGCGATGAACAGATTCGGACATATATTCAGCGTCACCACCTTCGGCGAGAGTCACGGGGCAGGCGTTGGTGGCGTCATCGACGGCGTACCGGCAGGCATCGACATCGACATGGACTTTATCCAGGGCGAACTGAACCGTCGGCGTCCCGGACAGAGCCGTCTGACGACGGCCCGCAAGGAAGGTGACGAGGTAGAACTCCTTTCGGGCGTCTTCGAGGGCAAGACAACGGGATGCCCCATCGGCTTCCTGGTGCGCAACACGAACCAGCACAGTCACGACTACGAGAACATGCGGAACCTCTTCCGCCCCTCCCACGCCGACTATACCTATACCACCAAGTACGGCATCCGCGACCACCGCGGAGGAGGACGTTCTTCGGCACGCGAGACCATCAGCCGCGTGGTGGCCGGTGCCATAGCCAAACTGGCCCTCAGGACCCTGGGTATCAGCGTACAAGCCTACACGGAGCAGGTGGGCAGCATTGCCTTGGAAGGCAGTTACCGGGACTACGACCTCTCGCTCACCGAGACCAACGACGTGCGCTGTCCCGACCCCGCCAAGGCTACCGAAATGGCTGCCCTTATCACCCAGGTGAAGGGAGAGGGTGACACCATCGGGGGCATCATCAGTTGTGTCATCAAGGGATGTCCCGTGGGACTGGGCGAACCTGCCTTCGGCAAACTCCACGCCGAACTGGGAGGTGCCATGCTCAGCATCAATGCCGTGAAGGGATTCGAGTACGGACAAGGCTTCGCCGGCGTCAGCCAGCGGGGTAGCGAGCAGAATGATGTCTTCCTGCCCGACGGACAAGGCGGTATCACCACGGCCACCAACCGTTCGGGAGGCATTCAGGGAGGCATCTCCAACGGACAGGACATCTACTTCCGCGTGGCGTTCAAACCCGTGGCCACGCTACTCATGGAGCAGGACACCGTGACCCTGGACGGACAGCCCACCACGCTGCATGCCAGAGGCCGTCATGACCCCTGCGTACTGCCCCGTGCCGTACCCGTGGTGGAAGCCATGGCGGCCATGGTCATCCTGGACCATTACCTGCTGAACCGTGCGGCCAGGCTGTAGGAGGATGGTCACAGTCCCTGAGACTCCCGGCGGTCAGGGTTCCCACAAATAGTGCAGGTCCAGACAGAGCGGCAAATGGTCACTGATACCCCCGTTGTAGAAATTGCCCAGGAAGGTACGGTGGGGGCTGCCATCCTCTTTCAGCAGGAAGGGCAGACGAAGCTCACCGGCCGTGGGCGTGTGCCCGAGTCCTTCCTGCCATGAGAGCAGTGCCTCTGAGACAAGGATATGGTCCAGGTAGCTCCACTGCTGCCGGAAATAGTATGTTCCCACGGGATGCATCAAGGCACGCCGCGACGTGGGGAGTGTCTCCCGCAGCGGTGGACAGAGCGTGCGGAACACCTTCTCGTGGAAAGTCGCATTGAAGTCGCCCATGACGAGCATCCTCGCCTGGGGCGAGACGCAAAGCACGGAATCTACCACAGAGTGCAACGTACTCACAGCCAACATCCTGTGCTGTGCAGCCATGCGGCCGTTTCCTGCCTTGCTGGGCAGATGGCACACCATGACATGGAGCGTGTCACACGACGGCAGGATGCCCCGGACATAAAGGATGTCACGGGTGGGCGAAAACCCATGCTGGACGGAGGGCACACGCACGCTGTGCCATGAGAGCGGGCGGAAGCAGCGAGGCAGATAGAGCAGGGCGACATCGATACCACGCGCATCGGCACTCTGTGTCATGAGATAACGATAGCCTACGGCACGCAGCACGGAACGGCGCGTGAGGTCGCGCATCACACTGTCATTCTCCACCTCACACATCCCCACCAGGGCCGGCGCACACGACTCACTGCCCGCACATACTATCGTCCTGCCCACCTCATCCAACTTGCGCCAATAGTGCCAGGAAGTCCAACGGTAACTCCCTCCGGGCAGGAAGTCCAAGTCCTGCTTGTGCTCATCGTGCAGGGTATCAAAAAGATTCTCCACGTTCCATTCCATCACCCGGAACGTATGTTGGGCTTCCATCGGAAACGGAAGAAGGAAACACAGCAGTATGCTAAAGCATAAGGAGCAAAGAAGACATTCTCTACGCATGGCTTTGGGAGGTTTACGGGACAAAGATACAAATTTCGCGACAGAGCCATATACTTTTGGCTGCAAAAGTTTGCCAACCCGTTTTTTTTTCGTACTTTTGCGGCGAAAACGACAAAAACAAGATAAGAAAGCATGAACATACTTGAACTTAGCGAACAGGAGATTGTTCGCCGCAACAACCTTCAGGCCCTTAAGGACATGGGCATCGAGCCCTATCCCGCAGCCGAATTTCCCGTCACAGCATGGAGTACCGACATCATCGAGAACTTCGAGGACCTGCCCGTCATCGGTAAGGACGAAGAGGGAAATGACATCCACGAGACGGCCACCCCGGAGAACAGCCGCGTGGTGACCGTGGCCGGCCGCATGATGGGTCGCCGTATCATGGGCAAGGCAGGTTTTGCCGAGCTGCAGGACAGCAAAGGCCGCATCCAGGTCTATGTGCAGCGTGATGCCATCTGCCCCGGGGAAGACAAGGCACTCTACAACAACGTCTTCAAGAAACTCCTCGACCTGGGTGACTTCATCGGCGTGAAAGGTTACGTCTTCCGCACCAAGACGGGCGAGATAAGCATCCATGCCCAGGAACTCACCGTGCTGAGCAAGAGTCTCAAGCCCCTGCCCATCGTGAAGACGGATGCCGAGGGCAACGTGTTCGATGCCTTCGATGACCCTGAGCTCCGCTACCGACAGCGCTACGTGGACCTTGTGGTGAACAGCGGCGTGAAGGAGACCTTTCTGAAGCGTGCCACCATCGTGCGCACCATGCGTAGCATCCTCGATGAGGCTGGCTACACTGAGGTGGACACTCCCATCCTCCAGAACATTGCCGGAGGTGCCAGTGCCCGTCCTTTCATCACCCACTTCAATGCCCTCAACCAGGACATGTACATGCGCATCGCCACCGAGCTGTACCTCAAGCGCCTCATCGTGGGTGGTTTCGAGGGTGTCTATGAGATGGGCAAGAACTTCCGCAACGAGGGTATGGACAAGACCCACAACCCCGAGTTCACCTGCATGGAACTCTATGTCAGCTACAAGGATCTGAACTGGGGTATGACCTTCACCGAGCAGATGCTGGAGAAGATCTGCACCGCCGTGAACGGCAAGCCCGAGGTGGAGATAGACGGCAAGGTCATCTCCTTCAAGGCTCCCTTCCGCCGCCTCCCCATCCTGGAGGCCATCCAGGAGAAGACAGGCTATGACCTCTACCCCATGACGGAGGACGAGATCCGTGAGGTGGCCCGCACTCTGGGCATCGAGGTTGATGACACCATGGGCAAGGGCAAGCTCATCGACGAGATTTTCGGTGAGACCTGCGAGGGCACCTTCATCCAGCCCACCTTCATCACCGACTACCCCGTGGAGATGTCCCCCCTGACGAAGATGCACCGCAGCAAGCCCGGACTCACCGAGCGCTTCGAACTCATGGTGAACGGCAAGGAACTGGCCAATGCCTACAGCGAGCTGAATGACCCCATTGACCAGGAGCAGCGCTTCATCGACCAGATGCGACTGGCCAACAAGGGTGATGACGAGGCCATGATCATCGACCATGACTTCCTCCGTGCCCTCCAGTACGGCATGCCTCCCACCTTCGGCATCGGCATCGGCATAGACCGTCTGGTCATGCTCCTCACGGGCAAGTTCGCCATCGGCGAGGTAATGCTCTTCCCCCAGATGAAACCTGAGGTGAAGGCTCCCCGCGACAAGGACGAGGCTTTCCTTGAGAAGGGCATTCCCGCAGCCTACATTCCCCTCCTGCGCAAGGCTGGCTACAACCTGGTGAGCACGCTCCAGGGTGCCAACCCCGCCAAGATACAGCAACAGCTCATCGAAATACTGAAGAAGTACAAGGAATACCTCGGAGGACTGGAGAAACCCAGTCAGGAGGACATCACCAAGTGGACAGAGTAGTACATCGCTCTGAACAGACATGATAGGTAACATAGCTATAATAGGAGGCGGAAGCTGGGCGACTGCCATCGCCAAGATGATGCTGGAGAAGAATGACCACATCTGGTGGTACATCCGGCGCGATGACCGCATCGAGGAGTTCAAGCGACTGCAGCACAACCCCTCGTACCTCACCAGCGTGCGCTTCGACACCAACCGCATCACCTTCTCCAGCGACATCAACGAGATAGTCCGCAACGCGCAGACGCTCGTCTTTGTCACGCCTTCCCCCTACCTGAAGGGAAACCTCAAGCGGCTGAAGGAGAAACTCAAGGACAAGTTCATCGTGACGGCCATCAAGGGTATCGTGCCCGACGAGAACCTCGTGTGCTCGGAGTACTTCCACCATATATATAATGTACCCGACGAGAACCTCGCCGTGCTCGGTGGCCCCAGTCATGCCGAAGAGGTGGCACTGGGACGCCTCACCTACCTCACCGTGGGTTGCAGCGACGAGAACAAGGCTGCGGAGTTTGCCCGCATGATGGCCAGCGAATATGTCAAGACGAAGACTTCGACGGACGTGCTGGGCATCGAGTATGCCTCGGTGCTGAAGAACGTCTATGCCATCGCTGCCGGCATCACGCACGGACTGAAGTATGGCGACAACTTCCAGGCCGTGCTCATGTCCAACGCCACGCAGGAGATGGAACGTTTCCTCACCACCGTCCACCCCATCGAACGCAACATCTACGACTCCGTCTATATGGGCGACCTCCTGGTGACGGGCTATTCCAACTTCAGCCGCAACCGCGTGTTCGGCACCATGATAGGCAATGGCTACAGCGTGAAGAACGCACAGATAGAGATGGAGATGATTGCTGAGGGCTTCTTCGGCACGCAGTGCATGAAGGACATCAACCAGCACCTGCATGTCAACATGCCCATCCTGGATGCCGTGTACAACATCCTGTACAACCGCATCGCCCCGACCATCGAGGTCAAGTTGCTGAGCGAGGCATTCAGATAAGCCACCTGATGTGTGTTCACATATCCCGATTAAAAACAATTGAATAAAACATAAACGTATGAAATTAGACATTACAAAGGCAGCCTCCTTCCTGGCTGCCGGTGAGATTGAGAAGTTCGAGGCTCCCGTAGCCGCTGCACAGAAAGCACTTGAGGAGGGCACCTGCCCCGGCAACGATTTCCTGGGCTGGATGCACCTGCCCAGCAGCATCACGCCTGCCTTCATCGAGGAAATCAACGCCACGGCCAAGACGCTCCAGGAGAACTGTGATGCCGTCGTAGTAGCCGGTATCGGCGGAAGCTACCTGGGCGCACGCATGGTCATCGATGCCCTGAGCAACAGTTTCGGCTGGTTGCAGGAGAGCCGTTATCCCCGCATCCTCTTTGCCGGCAACAACATCGGTGAGGACTACCTCAGCGAACTCGTGGCTTACCTCAAGGGGGTACGCTTCGGCATCATCAACATCTCCAAGAGCGGTACCACCACCGAGACGGCCATCACCTTCCGCCTACTGAAGCGCATGTGTGAGGAACAGCGTGGCAAGGAGATGGCCCAAAAGGTCATCGTGGCTGTCACCGATGCCAAGAAAGGTGCCGCACGCACCACGGCCGACAAGGAGGGTTACAAGTCGTTCATCATCCCCGACAACGTGGGCGGACGCTTCAGCGTGCTCACTCCCGTGGGCCTGCTGCCCATCGCTGTAGCCGGACTGGACATTGCCCAGCTCGTAAAGGGTGCCCAGGACATGGAGAAGGAGTGCGGACTGGACGTTCCCTTCCAGCAGAACCCCGCCGCCGTATATGCTGCCGTACGCAATGCCCTCTACCAGGGTGGCAAGAAAATAGAAATCCTGGCCAACTACCAGCCCAAGCTGCACAACCTGGGCGAGTGGTGGAAGCAGCTCTACGGCGAGAGCGAGGGCAAGGACGGCAAGGGTATCTTCCCTGCCAGCGTGGATCTCACCACAGACCTCCACTCCATGGGTCAGTGGATTCAGGATGGCGAGCGCACCATCTTCGAGACGGTGGTCAGCGTAGAGCAGCCCAACAGCTCCTTGGAGGTTCCCAGTGACGAGGAGAACCTTGACGGTCTTAACTTCCTGGCCGGCAAGCGCATCGACGAGGTGAACAAGATGGCTGAGCTGGGTACGCAGCTGGCTCATGTAGATGGCGGTGTGCCCAACCTCAAGATCAGCATTGCCAAGCTTGACGAGTACCACGTAGGCCAGCTCATCTACTTCTTCGAGAAGGGATGCGGCATCAGCGGCCTGCTGCTGGAGGTCAACCCCTTCAACCAGCCCGGCGTGGAGGCATACAAGAAGAATATGTTCGCCCTGCTTGGCAAGCCCGGTTACGAGGCTGAGACAGAGGCCATCAAGGCAAGGCTTTAATAAGCGGAATCCCCTACCCTCCCCTCCGGCATGGAGGGGAATGGGATTACCACACACGAAGAAGGGGTGTGCCATCCACATGGCACACCCCCTATATAATATAGGTGGGTTCTATAAATTCCCACCGTCAAAAGGATTAATAATTGTGGGTTGACGTTTTGTCATCTTTTGGATTCTTTTCGGCCCAAATTGTAAGTTAACTCGGTCACGTAGCTCGCTACGCTCCCTCTTCAACTTACAATTTGTCCTCGAAAATAATACCAAAATCTAACAAAGCGAATTTATAGAACCCACCTATAGTTTCTACCAATCACATGACAATGACAGATAAGAATAAGGTGAGGGCCGTACTCTTCGACATGGACGGCGTACTCTTTGACAGCATGCCCAATCATGTCAAGGCATGGAGGGGAGCCGTAGCAGAACATGGGTTGTCCATGACATGCGAGGAAGTATATATGAACGAAGGAA
>CALZGT010000087.1 GCA_945787235.1 uncultured Prevotellaceae bacterium | reverse complement strand
TGGCCATCCTGGCCATAGGAGTCTGCAAGGGGTGGCACGACGGCTTCATCAAGTCGTTGTGCTCCTTTGCCGGATTCGCCGTGGGACTGTTCCTCGCCGCCACCTTTTATAATATAGTAGGTGAACGGCTGGCTCCCCACCTGGGGGAGAGCGCACAGGCGGCTCCCATCCTGGCCTTCATCCTCATCTGGCTGGTATTCCCCCTCGTCATGTCCATGGCCGGGGATGTCCTCACGCGGTTCGTCAACGTACTGTGTCTGGGCAGCATCAACAAGACACTGGGTGCCATGCTGGGATTCGTGAAGTACTTCCTCTGCTCCACCCTGGTGGTGTATGTGCTGGTACTCATGGGCATCATCCCGCAGGACACCACGGGATGCTCGTTCTTCGGTTCCATGCAGACGGCCTTCGTAGATAGCTTCATGACCAGTTTCAGGGAGTCTGTCCAGGCTGCCTGAACCAACTAATTTATAGACCCCATCAAAAAAAGAGAGAAATTGGAAGACAGGAACAGCTTTGTACGCGAGGTGGCGGAGAAGACCTACGAATACGGCTTTACCACCGACGTACAGACAGAGATCATAGACAAGGGACTCAACGAGGACGTGGTGCGCCTTATCTCGCAGAAGAAGGGCGAACCCGACTGGCTGTTGGAGTTCCGACTGGAGGCTTTCCGCTACTGGCAGAAGCAGGAAGAGCCACGATGGGGACATCTCAAGATGCCCGTCATTGACTATCAGGACATCTCCTACTATGCCGACCCTACCAAGCCGTCGGACAAGAAGGAGGGTCCCAGGGAGATAGACCCCGAACTGATGAAGACGTTCGACAAGCTGGGTATTCCGCTGGAGGAAAGGCTGGCACTGAGCGGTACGGCCGTGGATGCCGTGATGGATTCGGTGTCGGTGAAGACCACCTTCCGCGAGAAACTCCGGGAAAAGGGCATCATCTTCTGCTCCATCAGCGAGGCAGTACGGGAGCACCCTGAACTGGTACGCGAGTACCTGGGCAGCGTCGTGCCGTACCGCGACAACTATTTCGCCGCCCTCAACTCGGCGGTCTTCAGCGACGGCTCCTTCGTATATATCCCGGAAGGGGTGCGCTGCCCCATGGAACTGAGCACTTATTTCCGCATCAACGCACGCGGCACGGGACAGTTCGAGCGCACGCTCATCGTGTGCTGCGACAATGCCTACGTGTCGTACCTGGAGGGCTGTACGGCTCCCATGCGCGACGAGAACCAGCTCCATGCAGCCATCGTGGAGATTGTCGTCATGGAGAATGCCGAGGTGAAATACTCCACGGTGCAGAACTGGTACCCGGGCGACAAGGAAGGCAAGGGAGGCGTACTGAACCTCGTGACCAAGCGCGGACACCTGCGCGGAGCCAACAGCCGCCTCAGCTGGACACAGGTCGAGACGGGAAGCGCCATCACCTGGAAATACCCCAGCTGCGTGCTCAGCGGGGAGGGCAGTCAGGCAGAGTTCTACTCGGTGGCCGTGACGAACAACTTCCAGCAGGCTGATACAGGAACGAAGATGATACACCTGGGCAAGAACACGAAATCGACCATCATCAGCAAGGGAATCTCAGCGGGAAAGAGCCAGAATTCATACCGCGGACTCGTCAAGGTAGGCAGCAAGGCAGAGGGGGCACGCAACTATTCCTCGTGCGACTCGCTGCTGCTGGGCAGTGAATGCGGTGCGCACACGTTCCCCTATATGGACGTACAGAACGACACGGCCATCGTGGAGCATGAGGCCACGACCAGCAAGATCAGCGAGGAACAGCTCCTCTACTGCAACCAGCGCGGCATTCCCACGGAGGAGGCCGTAAGCCTCATCGTGAACGGCTATGCCAAGGATGTCATCAACAAGCTGCCCATGGAGTTTGCCGTAGAGGCACAGAAACTGCTGGGTGTCTCGCTCGAGGGTTCGGTAGGATAATTAGGAAACTTCATTTACTTATGTTAGAGATAAGGAATTTGCATGCCAGCATCAATGGCAAAGAGATATTGAAGGGTATCGACCTCACCATACGCGACGGTGAGGTTCATGCCATCATGGGTACCAACGGTGCCGGAAAATCAACACTGAGCCATGTCATCGTGGGTAATCCTGCCTACGAGGTGACGGAGGGCGAGATTATCTTCAATGGAAAGAACCTGCTGGAGATGAATACGGAGGAGAGGGCCCTGGAGGGCATCTTCCTCTCCTTCCAGCAGCCTGTGGAGATTCCGGGAGTGAGCATGACGCATTTCATGCGGGCGGCCCTGAATGCCAGGCGCAAGCACGAGGGACTGGAACCTCTGCCCGCAGGGGAGTTCCTCAAACTCATGCGGGAGAAAAGGAAAATCGTGGAACTGGACAGCAAACTGGCCAACCGCTCCGTGAACGAGGGGTTCTCGGGAGGAGAGAAGAAGCGCAACGAGATTTTCCAGATGGCCATGCTGGAACCCAGGTTCAGCATCCTGGACGAAACGGACTCGGGACTCGACGTGGATGCCCTGCGCATCGTGGCGGAGGGTTTCAACAAGCTGAGAAGACCGGAGACGAGTGCCATGGTCATCACGCACTACCAGCGTCTGCTGGACTACCTCAGGCCGGACATCATCCACGTGCTCATAGACGGACGCATCATCAAGACGGCCGGACCGGAACTGGCACTGGAGATTGAGGAGAAGGGATTTGACTGGATCAAGGAGGAAGCAGGACTGTAGTCATGAAGCAATATATCGAACTGTACGAACAGTGCCGGGGGATGCTCAACGGGCATTCTGCCCCCGTGCTCAACGCCCTGCGTGAGGAGGCTTTCGGGCACTTCAGGCAGATGGGCTTCCCCTCGCAGAAGGTGGAACGCTACAAATATACCGACGTGGCCAGGCATTTCGCGCCGGACTTCGGTCTGAACCTGAACCGCCTCAGCATCCCGGTGAACCCCTACGAGGTGTTCAAGTGTGACGTGCCCAACCTCAGCACCTCACTCTATTTCGTGGTCAATGACCAGTTCTATGACAAGGCACTGCCTGCCGTGCCGCTGCCCGAAGGGGTGGTGGTGGATTCGCTGTGCCGGGCTGCCGAGACCTTTCCTGAACTGGTGAAGCACCATTACGGCACGCTGGCACGGAGCCGGAAGGATGCCCTCAACGCCCTCAACACCATGTTTTGCCAGGACGGACTCTTCGTTTACGTGCCCAGGAACGTGGTGGTGGAACGCCCCATACAGATTGTCAACGTGCTCCGCTCGGACGTGAGCCTCATGGTCAACCGCCGTGTACTCGTCATCCTGGAGGAGGGGGCCAGTGCCACGCTGCTCTTCTGTGACCATGCCATGGACAGCCATGCGTTCCTCACCACACAGGTCATCGAGACTTTCGTGGGGGAGAATGCGCACCTGGAACTCTACGAACTGGAGGAGACGCACGTCAGGAACACTCGGTTCAGCAACCTGTACGCTGACCAGAAGGCGTACAGCTCTGCCGTGCTGGACAATATCACGCTGCACAATGGCGTGACGCGCAACCGCACGGACCTCACCCTGAGCGGGGAATATGCGGAGACGACGCTCAACGGTCTTGTCATCGCCGACAAGGAGCAGCAGGTCGATAACAACACCCTCATTGACCACAGGGTGCCGCACTGCCAGTCACAACAGCTCTACAAGTACGTCCTGGATGACAAGGCTCGCTGTGCCTTTGCCGGCAGGGTGCTGGTACGTGAGGGGGCGCAGAAGACGGTCTCGCAGGAGACGAACGCCAACCTGCTGGGGAGCAGGGAGGCACGTATCTACACGCAGCCCATGCTGGAGATTTATGCCGATGACGTGAAGTGCTCCCACGGCAGCACGGTGGGTCAGCTGGGGGAGCAGGCCATGTTCTACATGCAGCAGCGTGGCATCCCCTACGAGGAGGCTCGTATGCTCCTCAAGTTTGCCTTTGCCGCCGATGTGCTCAGCACCATCCATCTGGATGCACTCCATGACCGTCTGAACTATCTCGTGGACAAGAGGTTCCGGGGGGAACTGAACAAGTGCGAGGGGTGCAGGATGTGTAAGAACTGAGAGATATGGATCTTTTTATAGACTTTGATGACACGTTGTACGATACCCACGGGAATGCGGAGATAGCCCTGCGGGAACTCTTTGCGCATTTCGGTTGGGAACGTCACTTTGCTTGTCTGGAAGACTTCACACGTCCCTACTGGGAAACGAACGTGGCACTGTGGACGGACTATGCCGCAGGGCGCATAAGCCGCGACTACCTCATCGTGGAGCGTTTCCGTCGTCCCCTGGAGCGCATGAACCCCAGCCGTGCCTATTGTCTGGAAGTGAGCGACCATTTCCTCGACCTCTGTGCTGAGAAACCCGGAGTGGTACCGGGTGCCCATGACCTCATGACGTACCTCAAGGGCAAGGGGTACGGCCTTCACCTATGCAGCAACGGATTCCACGAGGTGCAGTACCGCAAGCTACGTGCCTCACGCATGACAGACTACTTCGACACCATCATCCTGAGCGAGGATGCCGGTGCCAACAAACCCTCCCCCGCCTTCTTCGACTACGCCTTCCGCAAGAGTGGAGCCAGGGCCGAGCATACTATGATGATTGGCGACAACTTCGTTACCGACATAGAAGGAGCCCAGCAGGCTGGCATGAAGGTCATCTTCTTCAATGCACACCCCGAGCGTTTTACACCCCCCCACCCCGTGGATTGGGAAGTACACACCCTGTCTGAGATCAAAGAGATACTCTGAATCATTGACCGCAAACACATGCGGATAACATGTCACACACCACTCTTCCTGATGGTATGAAGCAGCGAAAAAGCACAACCGTGAGATGGAAAGAAAAGAGAGTTACTTTTACTTTAACGTGCTAATCAGATTGTTTATTTTTCAATATTTTGGCATTTTTTTGTTTTTTGATACTTTTTTTGCATTTTTTTTGGTGTCATTCCTTTTTTCTTCATATATTTGCAAAAAATATTCACCAATACTAAAATTAGATTGCTATGAAGAATGTTAAAACTATCGTTATGGCCTTGTTCATTGGAGCATTTGTAGGCCATGTAGAGAGTGCCAACGCTCAGGTAGTATCAACCAAGGAGCAGAAGGAAATCATCAAGAACCGCAAGGAACTGGCCAAGCAGACTCGCAAGCAGGTAGAGGCCAATGTATGGAAGGATGCCAAAAAAGTGGCAAAACAGTTGAAGAAAGACGGCTGGAAACCCTTCCCCGGCAGTCCTACCTTAGAAACACAGCAAAGCGACATGATGATGCGCCGCTATGAGTTGGAGGGTAATTTCCCCCGCTACGTCCTGGGAGAAGGAACAGCATCAGCCAAGAGTTCTGGCGTAGCCCGCAAACAGGCGCAAGCACGTGCCCGCGTGGAATTGGCCAGCAACATTGGTGCTGAGGTAGCTGCCCTTACCGAAGGTTCTGAGTCTAACAACGAATACAGTTCTGCAGAGCAGGAAACCGTAGCCAAGATGCTGGAAAGCAACAAGATTCTTGTTCAGCAGTCCATCGGACGAACCGAAGTGGTCTTTGAAGCATATCGTGAAAAGGCAGGAAGCACAGAAGTACTCGTATGGATCTGCTGCGACGGATCTGCCGCCAAGTCAGCCATTTACAAGGCTTTCGGAGAAGAGCAGAAGGAACTCCGTGAGAAGTTGGAAAAGACACTGGAGAAGAAGTAAATTCAAGGACATAACAGGATTAAGGTAGCATGGGTATGAAAGGGAAGTCCCAAATATTCGATTTCTTTGTCAGGCACATCTCAGTCACGCTGCTGTCCATCTGCATCATGGGTTTCTTCGCCGTGATAGCCATGATGGCCAGCACCCTTGACCCCTTGAAACGTGCCGTGGAGAACTTCTCCTTCACAGACATCTACTACAACATCCTGATGGAAAGTACTGAGCCGGACACCAGTCGTGTCATCACGATTGTGGATATGACCAAGATTACCAACCGTTCCGACATGGCTCAGTTGCTACAGGACATCGAGACACACAATCCCAAGGTTGTGGGTCTTGATGTCTGTTTTGACAATGAAGGGGAAGACTTTGAAGGGAACGACCGTCTCATACAAGTGGCAGAGGAGCACAAGAACATCATCTTCTCACAAAAAATGCTGGATTGGAAGAATGACAGCATTGGGTGGACCACTTGCATACACTCCTTCTTCCATGAAATAACAGACCTCACGGAAGGTACCACCAACATGCCGCGAAGCAGCCTCTATGACAGTATGAAGCGTAAGGCTCCCCTGTCAGAGTGTTACTTGGGCAAACGTTACCCGTCCTTCATAGCCCAGGTGGTGAACCACTTTGCTGAACAGGACGTGATTAAGGGCCGCACGGAGGAGGTCAACATCAATTTCAATCCCACCGTCTTCCGCGTGCTGAAGCCGGAAGAAGTAGCTTCTCACCCAGAGATAATAGAAAACCAGATAGTTCTCGTGGGTGCCATGTACGAGGACGCAGACACACATTGGACACCCATCGGCAAGATAGCAGGCGTGGAACTCCTGGCCTACGCGGTGCAGAGTGTCCTCTTCAGTAACGAGGTGCGGGAACTCCCCACCTGGCTGCTCACCATCTTCTCACTGCTCATCATCTTCGTGGTACAGGTTCTCCAGCACCTCTACCTGACAGGGATGGCCAAGTCCCCCTCCATCTTTGTCAAGTACATCATCGGTTCGAGTTATTTCATGAGCATCTTCACGTTCCTTTTTACCTCCCTCCTGCTGGGCTTGTGCTTCCTGGTCTTCAAGAAATACAACCTCAGCATCAACCTGACGTGGGCTGCCACTGCCATAACCTTCCTGGGTACATCCCGATACATGTACACTGCCATCAGTGACTATTTCACTGCATGGAAGGAAAAGAGAAAAAGCAGGAAAGCATAACGAACCGTCAAACTACGAATATCATATAAAGTACACTCCATTAAAGTACACGCAGAATATGTATACCAAGACAACCAAAGCACAACTCTGTCTCATCCTGTGTCTGCTCCTCAGCACCTGTACCTGGGCACAGGACCTGGTAGCCTATCACGTGGTAGGCAAGGTGAACATCATCGTGAACGGGAAGGCCTCTCCCCTGGTGATGAAGGCACACGTCAAGCCCACCACAACAGTGGAAATCCCATACGGTGGCAAGCTGGAGCTTCTCGATGAAGCCGGCTCCAAGCGCATCATCCTCAAGACCCCTGGCAGAGCCACGGTAAACGCTCTCATGGCCAGCAGCGACAACTCCGTGTCGAAACTGTCCAGCAGCTATGTGGCCTATGTCAAGAAGCAGATGGGCAATAGCGGCTTGGTCTCACAGCAACGCTACACGGACTTTGCCACAGTGACCCGCCAGATAGACTCCGTAGCCAATGACCGTCCCGATCCCTCCACGACAGCAGGAAAGGCACTGAGTTTCCAGGACAGATTCAACCAGTTCGCAGGTCAGGCACACACCCGATATGACAATTTCCGTGCGGAGTGTAACCGCAAGTACATAGAGTTCGTACGCAAGGCATGGGAGGAGTTCGACCAACTACCTGCCGTAGAAAAGCCCGAAGACCAGCGGATTAAGCCCGTAGTGGTGCCCGACACGGCATCTACCGACCGTTTCCTCTTCTTCAAGCGCAAAAAGCGCCAGGTCAAGGAGGAGATGAAAGCCGACCAACTGGTGAACAGTTCCAAGCCGCAGCCACAGCCCGTAGCCCCCATCCAGGAGATACCCATACCTGAAGAGGAACAGGTCTTCGCAGACATGCCCTTTACCTTCTATGGCACGGAAATGCATGTGCGCCTGGATGAAACGAAGCGCATCAACCTGGGTGAGGTCACTCCCGACCGCGTGGCAGATGCCCTGCAGTATTTTTCCACCAAGACCTTCGACAACCTGCTCTATGACTGTCTGAAAATACGTAAAGAGAAGAATTTGTGTGACTGGGCCTACTTACTCATGCTGAAGGAACTCACCGATCAGTTCTGCGGAGCAGGCACCAATGAGGCAAGTCTCATGCTCGGCTATCTCTACTGCCAGTCTGGCTACAAGATACGCTTTGCCTCATGCGGCAAAAGACTTCACCTACTCATTGCTTCGCCCCACATCATCTATGGACGCGTGTCATACCGTATAGACGGAGAGCTCTACTACCCTCTGGAAGACCCAGAAGGGCCGACCTATATCTGCAAGGCTTCTTTCCCAAAAGAACAGACCCTCTCACTGCTCATCAACAGCCAACCTGTTCTGGATGAGAATAATACGGAAATACGCGTGGTACAGTCGGAGAGATATCCTGAGATGAAATTTGAAGTCAAGACCAACAGCAACCAGATGCAGTTCTATGACACCTACCCCACTTCCTTCATCAATGGGGACATCACCACACGCTGGGTTATGTATGCCAATACACCGATGGCTGAAGCCGTAAAGCAACAGATATATCCTACGCTGCGCGAGAAACTCAAGGGGCTGAGCCAACTGGATGCCGTGAACCGCCTGCTCAACCTTGTGCAGACAGGCTTCACCTACGAATACGACGATGTCGTATGGGGAGGTGACCGCGCTTTCTTCGCTGAAGAAACCCTGCATTACCCCTTCTGTGACTGTGAGGACCGTGCCATTCTCTTCACGCGCCTTGTACGTGACCTACTCGGCATGGAGTGCGCACTGGTGTATTATCCGGGCCATCTGGCCGCAGCAGTCCATTTTGACGAACTGCCCGGAGGTGTATATTACAGTAGCCGCGAAGGAAAGGACTTCACACTCTGCGACCCCACCTATATCCGTGCCTACGTGGGTGAGGAAATGAAAGACTTCCAAAACTCTACGGTCAACCTCATAGTGCTGAAATAAGTATTTATCAACCCATAGAATAAAACAATATGAAAGCAAGAAGGAACACTCTCCTTACCTTACTTATCTTCATAATATCTCTGTTGGCGTTTCCTGTATATGTACAGGCTCAAAAAGTCAAGAAAGTGCATGGAAAAGCATCCATTTCATTCTCTCTGCTAGACAGCCAGATGAGCGGTCCTGAGGCTAAACGTGAATGCATCAAACAAGCCCAGCTCAATGCCATCAAGGAAGCCTTCGGCGAACTCATAACATCCAACACCAATATGATAGATGCCAACGTTTGCGGACAGGAGGTTTCCAATTTCTATGAGGAGGTGAACCTCTCTTCCAAGGCTGAATGGATAGAGGACACAAAAACACCGTCCATCAAGACAGAGAGCAACGATGGTATCATCACCATAACTGCTGAGGTATGGGGCAAAGCACGTGAAGTGCCGACTGCGAGCATTGACATCGACTGGAAAATCATGACGGGACGACAGGGGCATCTGTTTGAGACAGACAGGTTCAACCACAAGCAACCCATCTACATCCGATTCAAGGCTCCCGTGGATGGCTATCTTGCGATATATCTCCTGGACAGTACGCAGAAGGAAGCCAACTGTCTGCTGCCCTACAAGAACAACCCCAAAGGTCGCCATGAGGTAAAGGGAGGCGTGGAATACACACTCTTTGACAAGGAAAGTGATCCCAAAGCCTTCCATTACAACCTGACCACCCCGGCACCCGTCGAGGTGGACAATGTAGTGCTCATCTTCTCGCCCAATGCTTTCACCAAGTGCAACGAGATAACCGGCGACCGCCGTCACCCCAACTCGCTGAGCATGGATGATTTCAATGCATGGCTGCGCAAACTGCAACTCCGCGACACGGAAATGGTTGTAGATAAAAGCAAAATAGTAACAATAATCAACGAAAAATCAAATAAATAATTCATGAAAAAAAGAATCTTTTTATCGGTATTCGTACTCACTTGTGCAATGCACCTTTTTGCACAGACGGATGACCAGACCACACAGGGAATCCTGGACTTCGAAGAGGACACTACCAGCATTACCTCGCTAAGTGACATTATCAAGACCCAGGAACAGATTTACGAAAAAACGTACC
>CALZGT010000086.1 GCA_945787235.1 uncultured Prevotellaceae bacterium | reverse complement strand
TGCTCCGCACGCACGAGGACGTGCAGAAGCTCGCCAGCGTGAATGCCAATGCCAGTCGGCAGAGTTGCCATCAGTTCGGCACCACCTTCGACATCTGCTACACACGTTTCTGTACCATACAAAATCCGGAGAAGCCTACACAGCGTGCCGTACGCGATGACACGCTGAAGTATGTCCTGAGCGAGGTGCTGCGCGACCTGCGTGCCGACAGTCTCTGCTACGTCAAGCATGAGGTCAAGCAGAGTTGCTTCCACATCACGGTAAGGTAAAACAGAGATGCTTCAAGTGGGCAAAGGTGGACGATGGTGGAAAGTCAGGAGATGCGTTGACTCAACGCACCCCAGCGGACACAACAAGAGAGAGAGGGGCGTGCCATTGGGCAGTCCCCTCTCTCTCTTATTGTGTCAAGTTGGTGTTTACTTCTTGAAAATCAGTCCCACGAACTGGTTGAGACATCGGCGCCAGGTGAGCCACTCGTGGGCCGTGCCCTGCGATTCGTAATAGACATTCTTCACCCCAGCGGCATCCAGTTTCTCATGGACGGCCTTGGTGCCCAGGTTTTCCTCCGTACCCGTGCCGAGGAAGAGGGTGCGTAACTGCTTGTTCACGCGGGCCGCATCGGCAAAGACACCGTCATAGACCTTGGTGATGTCGCCTCCCGCCAGTGCGAAGATAGCACCACTGAAACTGCCCAGATGGGCAAAGGTGTCGAGATGGGTCATGGCGATGTTGAAAGACTGCAGTCCGCCCCAGGAAAGGCCGGCCATGGCACGGAACTCGCGCTGGGGACGGGTGCGGAAGGTCTGGTCGATGAAGGGGATGACATCCTCCGTCAGCACCTGGGTGAAGGAGGCTCCGAAGTCATTCATACTCTCCCCGGGCTTGCTGCCGAAGCCGTAGTCGCAGTTGCCATTGTCCATCACCACAATCATGGGTTCGGCCTTGCCTTCAGCGATGTTGTTATCAAGGATATTGGCCATTCGTCCCTGGACGTGCCATCCGGTCTCGTTCTCGGCCATACCATGCTGGAGGTAGAGGACAGGATAACGCTTCTTGGGGTTCTTGTCGTACTCGGCAGGCGTATAGACGTAGCAGTGGCGGGCACGGTTCTCCACGTGGCTCCAGTACTGGCACAGGCGCACCTGACCGTGGGCATAGTCTTTGTGGAAGGTGTAGTAGGCACCCTCCTCGGCCGACTCGGGCACCTCAAAGAGACTGGCATAGAGACCGCAGCCATAGACAGCCTGTGAACCCGGGTCACTGACACGGGCCCCATCCACCTCGATGAAGTAATAGTGGGGACCTACCACGAGGGGATCGGTGGT
Source organism: uncultured Prevotellaceae bacterium (assembly GCA_945787235.1). Classification (GTDB taxonomy): domain Bacteria; phylum Bacteroidota; class Bacteroidia; order Bacteroidales; family Bacteroidaceae; genus Physcousia. The sequence continues at coordinate 8,653 of CALZGT010000086.1, read as the reverse complement.
GGCCATCCAGCAGCCTTTGCCCACGTCCTGCATGGGGTATTTCTTGTTGCAGATATCCACCACGACCTGCTTGGCTCCCGGAGCCTGCACGCGGAACACACCACGGCGGTCGGGCGTGATCTTGGGATACTGGGACTGGGAAACGTTGGTCTGGGCAGGAACAGCATCAGCGGGTTCCTCATAGGCGGCTGCCGTAGCAGTGCCCTTCACGCCACGGGCACGGTTGAGGAAATCCACCATGCGCTGCAGGTTTTCCTCCGTGTACATATTGAAGCCGTGACCACCGCCTTCCACGGGATGGAACTCCGTAGTGATGCCTGCGGCCTTTATTTCCTTTGCAAACTCTTCTCCCTGGCAGAAAGGCACGACATTGTCCTTCGTACCATGGAAGACGATGATGGGCGGGTCATTCCTGTCCAGGAAGCTGATGGGACTCAGGGTGCGGTACTTGTCGGGCTCCTCGTCTTTCTTCACACCGCCCAGCAAGGCACGCTCAGGGGGATTGTCCCCCATTTTCATGGCCTCTCCGCAGTCCATGTTGAGCAAGTCGATGGGACCGCTCCAATCTACGGCAGCAAAGACACGGCTGCTCTCACTGGCATATTTCCCCACGCTGCCTTCCACGTCAATCTCTTCCTTGCCCACCTTGCCAGTCTTCATGCCCGAGGTAGCTCCCATGAACGAAGCGAGGTGGCCTCCGCTGGAGAAACCGCTGGTGGCGATGTAGCGGGAGTCGAAGTGGTTCTGATCGGCATGAGCGCGTATCCAGCGGATGACAGCCTTGATGTCATGGCTCTGGGCAGGCCACTTGGCATCCTGGATGCTGCGGTGGTTGGGACACACCACGGCATAGCCAGCCTTGAGCAGGGCAGTGACGATGGTACCCAGGTCGGCAGCCCCCTTACTGCTGTTGCTCATCCAGGCACTGCCGTAGATATGAACCACCACGGGGTATTTCTCGGCCTTGGTCTCGGGCAGGTAGATGTCCAGGGTGTGGAAGGCCTTGCCGTCATCGGCATAGTTGAGGTCGCTGTACTTCTGGGAACAATGCATGTCCTCCGGCTTGATCTGCTGGCCGCCGAAGCCAAACTGTGCATGGGCGTTCAGTCCAAGCAGCATGCAGACGGATAACAATAACTTCTTCATCTTGTTTTGGAGTTTAGGTAAGTTCTATTGGTTACATCTCCACCCCGAGGAGCTTCCACTTGCTGTTGTCACTCTGGAAGTCAAAGCGGCCCAACGTGGGGGTGCTGTCAGCAATGGAGATGAGGCAGAGCTTCTCGCTGCAGCCAGGGATGGACTTGGGCATGATGCGGTAGGTGCCGTCCGTCAACTGGTCAATCTGCCACAGTTGCTCAGGAGCTCCGGTGAAGGCGGGCACGGTGGTCACCTCCTTGTCGGCCGTAGCGGCCAGGGCACGGGAGGTACCGGCGATGGTAATCTTGAAGTAGGGTTGTCCGAGGAAACCACCGGCCTGCTCCACGGGGGTAATCTGCCAGTGCTGGTGCGGACGGTTCATGAAGTCACCGTTGCGCACGGCGATGTCGCCCTGGGGCCAGGCCCCCTGCACAGAGTCGAGGACCTGCATGGGGATGGGTTCTATCTTGAAGTTGGCATCACGGCGAAACCATCCACGGCGGCTGGTCTGCAGCCGCTGGAAGTCAACGGCAAGTTCCAGCGAATAGCCATGGCGCTGCGATTCGAGTTCGTAGATGCCGGCACGGAGGTTCTGGCCGGCCTCGGGCCAGCCGTTGCGCCACAGGAGGGGACGGATGGCAAGCACGCTCATGCCGCTGCGGTCGAAGTCCGCTTCAAAGTGGCAGGAGATTTTCTCCAAGCCTTCTTCCACCACGGTGCGACCGAAATGGCCGGCACCTACCTGACGGCCGTGGGCCTTGATGACCATCTTGCCACCGCCCTGCAACATGGGGCGACCCACGTTGTCCAGGTAAGGACCTGTCACGCTGCGCGAACGGCCGCACACGATGTTGTAGGTAGAGTTTACACCGTCACAGCAAGTGCCGTGGGTGCCCAAGAGATAATACCAGCCATCGCGATAGATGAGGTCGCTGGCCTCACAGTCAATGGCTACGTCGAGGGCTTCATTGCCTTCCACGCGCCTACCGGTCTTGGGGTCGAGTTCCACCATGCGTATGTGGCCAAAGTAGGTGCCGTAGGTCATCCAGAGGCGACCCGTGGTGGGGTCGAGGAGCAGACCGGGGTCTATGGCATCACAGTCGTCGCCATCCTCGCTGTTGGCCACCTCAATGGGCTCGGTGTAGCGGAAGTCGGGCGACTTGGGGTCGAGGGTCTTGTTCCACATCGTCAGGATGACACCCCGGTGGCTGCCGCCCAGACCACCGCCTGTGGCACCATAGACCACCAGGTAGCGGTCGCCTATCTTCAGCACGTCGGGAGCGGCCCCACCGCCGGGACGCTCTGCTCCGCTGTCCCAGGTCCAGCCGCCGTCGGAGGAGATGAGGCCTCCTCCTCCCGTGCCGAAAGTGTAATACTTGCCCTCACACTCGGCCAGTGTCGAAGGGTCGTGGATATAAGGATGGCCCGTCTGGGCATTCGCGCTGAGGGTGGTGAGGACAAGTGCTGCCCATGCTGTCAATGTCTTTTTCATAGGTTCTTCGTTAAAAGTGGGATCATCTAATGGTATATCCGCTCGTGATGGGCTTTCCGTCTTCATCTACCAGGCGCACGCAGAAGTCGCTCATGCCGGGGCCGTTGATGATGGCGCCACGGATGACATTGTCTCCCTCATTGAGATGGAGGCGGTTCGACATGCAGTCATCGGCCACCATGCGGCGGTCGCCAGAGAGAAGGAGCACCTCGCTGCCATTCAGCCACCATTGGGAGGCAGAGTTGGAACCCACAGAAAGGCGCACATCGTGCATCGGTGCATCGCAGTGGATGACGGTGACCACCCAGTAGATGACACCGTAGAGGCGCTTCAGGTGATGCTCTCCGAAACGCATGAGTTTCAGGTTGTAGGTCTTGCTGTCCAGTTTGTGCCAGGTCAGTTTCTCGGTGCCCGTGATGACTTTCTGAGGGCCTTGTGGCGCGCGACGGAAGTCTGCGGGTTGCTCAACCTTCTCAAAGAGGGCTTTCACTTTCTGCCCGTCCTTGGGCACCAGGCTCATCTGCTTGGGAAAATATTCGCGGCCGAAGACCTCGCGCAGGTAACTGTCGGTAAAGACGGTGTTGGAGCGGTTGGGCTTACTGATGGGTTCGAGGACGGTCCACCTGCGAATGAATCCCTCGCCATCGGGGCGGGCAGCTTCTGCTCCCGCCGGCAGGAAATACTTCTCCTGGGCGTTCGCCGAAAGGCTGCAGAGAGCCAGGAGGCTTCCTAATAGGATTTTTCTCATTTTCATCGTACACGAAGAATTGCTCAGGGGAAGATTCCGATGCACGGAAGCTGCCTGAAAGGTACAACGGTTTTTAATTAAATATATTTGTCCACTTACTGTGGGATTAAGGTGCGTAGGCTATTCGGTTGCAAAAATACAAAAAAGTTGCCAAAGAGGGGCATAAAATGGGGAAATATCGACCCGGAAAGACAAAGAAACGCAAAAAAGATGCCGAGCAGCATGTTTTGAAGGATTCTAGTAAAGGGACACATTATATATATAACGCGCGCGATAAGAACGACGGGCCAACGGCCCGCCGCACAAAACAGGAGGGTGAAAGGGGAAAGGAGAAAGCAGGAAAACAGAAAACAGAAAACAGGAAACAGAAAACAGAAAACAGGAAAGCGGAAAGAATAGACTACAAAGAGTGCACACAAAGGGGATTCTGCTTACAATTTATTATTTTTTTAGGCTATTTTCGAACTTTTTTCTATTTTTACTTGGTGGTTTGCTTATTTTTTGCTACCTTTGCACTCAGAAACAACAAAACATGATATTTTTCTAAATTCAACATTATAAACCAACAAAGATTCCAAAAAAACTATGGACGCAAAAAAGGTATTAGAAGATTTGAAGAGACGCTTCCCCAACGAGCCCGAGTATCATCAGGCTGTGGAAGAGGTATTGGGTACTATCGAAGAGGAGTACAACAAGCACCCCGAGTTTGAAAAGGTAAATCTGATTGAGCGTCTTTGCATCCCCGACCGTGTTTATCAGTTCCGCGTGACCTGGATGGACGATCAGGGCAACTACCAGACCAACATGGGCTACCGCGTGCAGCACAACAACGCCATTGGCCCCTACAAGGGCGGTATCCGTTTCCATAAGAGTGTCAACCTGGGTATCCTGAAGTTCCTTGCCTTTGAGCAGACCTTCAAGAACTCACTGACCACGCTCCCCATGGGTGGCGGCAAGGGTGGTTCAGATTTCAGCCCCCGTGGCAAGTCAAACGCCGAGGTTATGCGTTTCTGCCAGGCTTTCATGCTTGAGCTGACCCGTCACATCGGCCCTGACACGGACGTTCCCGCCGGTGACATCGGTGTAGGTGGACGTGAGGTTGGATTCATGTTCGGTATGTACAAGAAGCTCACCCGTGAGTATTCCGGTACTTTCACCGGAAAGGGTCTCGAGTTCGGTGGTTCACTCATCCGCCCCGAGGCAACGGGTTACGGTACCGTATATTTCCTCCGCGCCATGCTGGCCACCAAGGGTGACAAGATTGAGGGCAAGAAGGTGCTCATCTCCGGTGCGGGCAACGTGGCTCAGTATGCTGCCGAGAAGGTGCTCCAGCTGGGTGGTACTCCCATGACCATGTCCGACTCTGACGGTTACATCTACGATCCCGACGGCATCGACCGCGAGAAGCTGGACTACATCATGGAACTCAAGAATGTCTATCGCGGACGTATCAAGGAGTATGCCGAGCAGTACCCCAACGCCAAGTACGTGGAGGGAGCCAAGCCTTGGTTCGAGAAGGCTGACATCGCCCTGCCCTGTGCTACGCAGAACGAGCTCAACGAGGAGGCTGCCAAGGCACTCGTAGCCAATGGTGTCATCGCCGTGTGCGAGGGTGCCAACATGCCCACCACGCCTGCAGCCATCAAGGTGCTCCAGGATGCCAAGGTGCTCTACTCACCTGGAAAGGCTTCCAATGCCGGTGGTGTGTCAGTATCAGGTCTGGAGATGTCACAGAACTCAGAGCGTCTCTCATGGAGCGCAGAGGAGGTAGATGCCAAGCTGCTCTGGATCATGGAGAACATCCACGAGAACTGCGTGAAGTACGGTACGGAGCCTGACGGTTATGTCAACTACGTGAAGGGTGCCAACGTGGCAGGTTTCATGAAGGTGGCCAAGGCCATGATGGCACAGGGTATCGTCTGATACGGGAAGATGATTCCAAAACCATAGCACATAAGTAGGTGTGCAAAATGATTTTTATAATCCTTGCACCGCCTACTGCGCATTATCAGCCAGTGACAACAGTCGAGTAGGAGTCGCTACACTCCTTCATGTCACAAACTGATTCTGCATCACCAATCAATACAATCATTATAAAAATCATTTTGCACACCTACTTACTTAGAAAGAATGAGTCGAGGCTGGTCTTCGGCTCATTTTTTTTGTTCATTTTGCTTTTTTTAATGCCTACAGGTTTCATTATTGCAAAAAAAACGCTAAATTTGCATTTGATAGTCACATGAGCCATCCCAACCAGAGAAGAAAGGCTCTCCCCCACCCCAAGAATAGCAACCCAAAACCGACCACACGATATGAAATACAAAGCAATAGTTTTCGACCTCGACGGCACTCTTACCGACACCCTTTATGACCTCAAGGAGAGCACCAACTATGCCCTGCGTGAGATGGGCTGGCCCGAGAGGAGCCTGGAGGAAGTCAAGCGTTTCGTAGGCAATGGCGTGCGCCGTCTCATGGAACAGGCAGTCCCCAGCGATGCCGAGGAGATGGAGTTTGACGAGTGCTTCCAGCTGTTCAAGTCGCACTACGTGGCTCACTGCCAGGACCACACGAACCTCTACCCCGGCATTCACGAACTGCTCGTGACCCTGAAGGAACGAGGTTTCAAGATGGCCATCGTGAGCAATAAACTGCAGGCCGGTGTCAACGAGTTGTACCACCGATTCTTCGAGGGTCTCATTGACGTGGCCATAGGTGAGACGAATGAGATGCGCCGCAAGCCATTCCCCGACATGGTCTTCTCTGCCCTGGAGAAACTGGGTGTAAGTAGCGAAGAAGCCATCTACGTGGGTGACTCAGAGGTTGACATGGCCACGGCCCGCAACGCTGGACTCCCCTGCATCTCTGTCCTCTGGGGATTCCGTGACCGTGACTTCCTGAAAGAAATAGGTGCCTTCCACATGGTAGAGAAGCCAGAAGAGATTCTGACCATCGTGGAATAGACCAGTCACCATTTCCCCTTTCAGGCCTTTCTTTCTCAAAAAAAATCACCGCAAGTTTTCGTATTTCATTTTTTCTTTATACCTTTGTGCTCAAAAAGCGGATAAGGGAATCGGGTGAAAGTCCCGAGCTGTCCCGCAGCTGTAAGTTCCAAGCCATGGCCGCAACCCTTGGTCACTGACACAGTCCCCCTGCCCCGGCAGAAAGAGACAAGGTGTTGGGAAGACGTTGCAAGCGCCAGGAACAAGCCAGAAGACCTGCCGCACAATTAACCACTCACGCCTCGAGGATTGGGCAAGAGCACCTGCATGAGACTATTGCGACAGACCATAGCCTTCCTGTCCATACTGTTGCCTTTGGCGCAGCATGCACAGATGACACGTACCGACAGCACGTCGATGCGCGAGGTCTCTGTCACCGCACCCCGCATGAACCGCAATGTCATTGCCTCACAACCCGTACAGGAACTGAAACGGGGGCAGATGGAACAGTTGGGTCTCACGGACCTGGGCGATGCCCTTCGCAGGATGGCAGGCACGCTGGTCAAGGACTACGGAGGACTCGGAGGACTGAAAACCGTCTCTGTCCGCAACATGGGAGCTTCCCACACAGCGGTGTCGCTCGACGGCATCCCGGTGAGCAACAGCCAGGCGGGACAGATAGACATCGGGCGCTTTGACCTGCGTCACCTGGAATCTCTGGCCCTGGCCGTGGGGCACCAGGACGACCTCCTGCAACCTGCATGCCTCTTTGCCTCGGCTGCCGTGCTCAGCCTGCAGAGTCGCCGTCCCTCCTTCCTCCCAGACAGGCGCTGGAGCCTGGATGTAGGTTGCCAGACAGGACAATGGGGCGAGTTTTCGCCCGACCTCTACTACCAGCAACGGCTGGGCAAGGCCACGCTCTTGGGTGTCCATGCCAGTTTCCTGCGCAGTGACGGTTGTTACCCCTACCGTCTCACCCTGCCCCAGGCGGGCAGCACGAAGGAGACCCGCTACAACAACGACCTGAGACAATGGCAGGCAGATGTCAGCCTGCAACAGCGGTTTGCCCACAAGGGACAACTGGATGTCAGACTCTACGGCTACGACTCGGAACGGGGAATCCCCGGTCATGTCATCTTCCACAACGTGGAGGACTCGCACCAACGCATGTGGGACCGCACGGGATTCATCCAGGCACAGTACAGGCAACCCCTTTCCTCCCAGTGGGAACTCCTGGTGCAGGGAAAAGGCAACTACGGTTACAGCCGTTACAGGGATGAAGATGAGAAATATGCAGCAGGCTATATGGAGGAGTCTTTCACCCAGCACGAGGCATACGCCAGCATGGCCCTATCGTACCATCCCGTACGGGCATGGCACTTCTCCCTGAGTCAGGATGGGAGTCTGAACCGCCTACGCAGTCCGCTGACATTCTGTCCTAACCCCAACCGCCGCACCCTGCTCACGGCATTCAACGCGAGGTACGACGCACCTCACCTGCGCATCACGGGTGGTTGTGTGGGCACCTTCGTCATGGAAACGGTGGAAAAGGGGGAGGCCCCCGATGCCATCAGGCACCTGAGTCCGAGCATAGCCCTCCGCTACACGCCATGCAGCGTATGGCCGCTACACCTGAGAATGATGTATAAGAATACGTTCCGCATTCCTTCCTTCAACGACCTCTACTACCGCAACACGGGCAACCTGTCGCTCAAACCGGAGAACGCCCAGGAACTGTCTGCCGGAATCACCTGGGCTCGCCACCGGGCTCTCGTCTTTGAGAACACCTCGCTGACGCTCGATGGTTACTTCAACCTGGTGAGGGACAAGATTGTGGCCATCCCGACCAACTACGTCTGGTCGATGCGCAACTACGGCAAGGCACGCATGTGGGGCATCGATGCCACGTGGCAAACCACCCTGCCCCTCCCTCACGACATGGCACTCGACCTCAGCGCAACCTACAGTTGGATGCGTGCCCTTGACGTGACGGATTCCCGCAAGAAGTCGTACAAGAACCAGTTGCCCTACACTCCGCGTCACAGCGGCCATGCCAGCCTCCTGCTGCGCATGCCTTGGGTCAACATCGGATACACAGTGGTGGGTGTCGGCACCCGTTACATCATGGCCCAGAACATCCCGGCCAACGAGGTAGATGCCTATCAGGACCACACGCTGACGCTCAGTCGCACTTTCAGGATTCGGGCGTGCCATCTGAAGCTTCTGGGAAGTATCACCAACCTCCTGAACCAGAACTACGATGTAGTGCGCTACTACCCCATGCCGGGCCGAGCCTTTCACCTGAGGGGGGAGGTGAAGTTTTAGTTGAGAGTTGAG
>CALZGT010000085.1 GCA_945787235.1 uncultured Prevotellaceae bacterium | reverse complement strand
CCACCAGGCATACCTGGCATGCGGACCTCACGGCTACCCATGAGGTTGAGGCGGTAGATGAAGTGAACCATGAAATAGCTGTTGATGTTGTTGGTGTAGGTATCGCTGCGTGAGAACTCGCTGATGGCACGGCTCACGTTGCTGCGCTTCTGGAGGATATCGTTCCACTCCACGCTGAGGGTAGCTGCATTGCCCTTGAGGAAACTCTTGCGCAGGGTAGCATTCCAGATGAGCTCGTTGGTGTTCATGCTCTTGTCAGCATAGCCGCGGCGGCTCTGCTCCGTGATGTTGGTGGTAAAGGCCACGCTCCAGGGGAACTGCAGCACGGCACTTCCTCCATAGTTGAACTGCCAGGAGTCGATGTTGTTGCCCGTCTGGGACGTGCTGCGCGTGTGGTTGTAGGTGAAACCACCGTTGCCCGTGAACTCCACGGAGTAACGCTCGTCGAGGAAGGTGTGGCGGTAAGTGATACGCAGGTTGTCACCGACACTTGTCGTCTTAGTGGCCGACTCGTTGAGGGCAGTCATGCCGAAGAGCTTATCCATATCGACACGCCCGGTGACAGGGTCGAGGAAACCACCCGTACCCGTAGCAGCATTGGTGCTGAGATAACCGAGACGATAGTTGTAGTTCACGCTGAGTCCATCGGAGATGTTCCAGTACTTCTTGCTGCCCAGTGCCGTATTGAAGTCCATGTACACGTTGCCACCCCAGTTGCCGTTGATATTCATGGGACGAGTATAGCGCGCACCCGAAGCCTCATCATAGATGGTGGCCGAGGTGATGCTGTTCTTCGTGTTGTTGTAACCGGCATTGATGAACCAACTGGTCTGCGTCTCGGTGCGGTAACCATTGTATTCCAGACGCACGTTGTTGTTCCAGCTGCTGCGCAGACCCGCATTACCCGTACTTACGTTTAGGGGATTGCTGTCATCAGTCACCTCCATGAGCTGCGTCATGCTGGGCTGGCTCATGCGGGCATTGTAGTTGAGGCGGAGCTGGCTGACGTTGCTGATTTTCCAGCGCAGGTTGATGCGCGGAGCCCAGTTGAAGATGTTGCGCGTCACGGTAGTGTCGAGCGAACCCTTGGCATAGTGCATCAGGGTATGCTGGGGCTGTGCACTGACACCTGCATTGAAACGCAGTTCCTGTCCGTTGTCCAGCTTGTTGGTATAGCGGAACATCAGGTTGGCATTGTGGTTATTCTCCTTGTAGGTAGCATACTGGCTGTTCTGTGCATCCAGTGTATATTGCCTCCAGTCCATGCCCCCCACGTACTGGTTGAGGTCCGTGATGCCATTCACGAAGACATCGTAGAGATCCTCCTGGGTGAGGTTGAGATTGGGGTCATTGAGCAGGTTCTCCAGGTTGTACATCGAACGGTCGTTGTCACTGAACCGCCGCTGGTACTGGTAACTGAGCTGCAGGTTCAGGTTCTTGGTGATGGGTTCGGTGTAGCTCAGACGCGTGTCAATGTTCCATGACTTCGAAGGACTCAGCGTATAGCGGTCCTGCAGCGTGGTATTGTCTTTCTGGTAGTAGATAATCTTCGACCAGTTGTAGCTGTCGTTGTCGGAAGTACTGATGTTTCCGTTGACATTGAGCGTAAGGTTGCGTCCGGCCTTCTGCAGGCGGCGGTTGAGCTGCAGATTCAGTCCTCCGTTCTTGCTGGTTCCCTCACTGTGGCTCTCGCTGTTGTTGCTGTTCACACGTATCTCCTCATCGGTGAAGAGCTCATCCTTATCATATTCTTCCAGCGGATTCTCCAGACCAAACTCGTAAGGGTCCTTGTTGAAGGTCACCGACTCATTCATGCCGTTGCTGTTATTCTTAGAGTAGGAGAAACGCGGGCGCATGGTGAGGGTGAACATGCTGTCGGGCATCCACTCCAGACGCGCGTCCGCATTCACGCTGCGGTTCAGCGTGTGGTTGCGGTTGAAACTGTTCTGGAAACTGCTGGCGCTGCTCGTCAGGAACGTCTCGCTGTTGCTCACTGACATGCTGGATGACTTACGCTCGCTGTAGCGTACATTGCCGCCCACCACGAAATAGCCCGCCGTATATTCCGGCTTGTTGTTGGTCCAGGTAACGTTGAGACCCGTCATGGTATTGGTGGTCACGCCACTGCCGGCACCCCATCCGCCCCATCGGCCTATGCCTCCGTTGTTGTTGTTGCGGTTGAAGAGTGCCATGAACTGCAGGTTGTCGTCAAAGTGGTTGACGTTGAGCATCGTGGAGTAGAGGGGCTTGGGGAAATCCAGGTTTTCACGAGAACCAGGTATCACGTCCTGTCGTGCGTTACCGATGGCCAGGTCAGCATTGACAATCCATCCCTCTCCCATGTTACGCTTGGGAGTGAGGTCCAGAACCGTCTCCTCCTCACCGTCATCGATACCTGTGATGCGGCTGTAGTCACTCTTCCGGTCGTAAGCCTTGAGTTTCTCCACCATCTTGCTGTTCAGGTTCTTCATGGCCATCTCCTTGTCCTCCCCGAAGAGTTCCTTGCCCTTCATGAGGATGCGGCTCACCGTCTTTCCGTTGATCTTGATGGAACCATCCTCGCCTACCTCAGCTCCCGGCAGCTTGCGCACCAGTTCCTCCAGGGTAGAACCCTCAGGCAGGCGGTAGGCATCCGCATTATAGACGAAGGTGTCGGCCTTCACCTCCACCTGCGCCAAGGCAGCCGTCACGTTGAGGTCCTTCATCGTCTCGGCACTCAGGGTGATGTCGCCCAGCACCTTGTTCTTGTCACTGCGCGTGAGCACGAGGTTCTGATAATGCGTGGTAAAGCCCACGTAGCTGACACGCAGGATGTACTGTCCCGCTTTCAGTCCCGTCAACGAGTACTTGCCCTTGGCATCCGTCAGGGCACCCGTAGTCAGGGTACTGTCCTGCTGGAGCAAAGCCACAGAGGCATTTGGCAGCACATCCTTCAACTCGCCGTCGAGCACCGTTCCGCTCAAGGTCAATTTCTGTCCCATTACCGTGGCACTCAGCATGAGGAGCAGTGCCATCAAAAGATATTTTTGTTTTTCCATAATCAGAAGAGGAAATGTGGAATTGCTTTTGTCATTCAGCACTAATAATGACGAAAAGCAGGCCTATTGGTTTAATTCGCGGGGCAAAGTTACGAAAAAAAACTCATTTTTTTGCCATATAGACATATTTTGTGTACCTTTGTCATGATAAGTAGGTGTGCAAAATGATTTTTATAATCCTTGCACCGCCTACTGCGCATTATCAGCCAGTGACAACAGTCGAGTAGGAGTCGCTACACTCCTTCATGTCACAAACTGATTCTGCATCACCAATCAATACAATCATTATAAAAATCATTTTGCACACCTACTTATACATCTAATATAATATATGGAAAAACAAGAAGTCATCATCAGCCAGCATATCGCGACATGTCTGGCGGAAGCCATAGGACGCTGTCCGCACGACCGCCTCTTCGTGCTCACCGACACCACGACACTCGACCTCTGCTGGCCTCTCATCAAGAACCTTCCCTGCCTGGACGGAGCCCGGATGATAACCATCGGGGCCACCGATGAATGCAAGACGCTGGAGAGCCTCATACACGTTTGGACCTCGCTGCAGGAAGGACATGGCACACGCCACTCCCTGCTCGTGAACCTGGGCGGCGGCATGGTCACCGACCTGGGAGGCTTTGCTGCCAGCACCTTCAAGCGTGGCATACGCTACATCAACATCCCCACCACCCTGCTCTCCATGGTGGATGCCTCGGTGGGTGGCAAGACGGGCATCAACTTCGGGGGACTGAAGAACGAGATAGGTGTCTTCAACAATGCCTCCAGCGTCATCCTCGACACGCAGTTCCTCCGCACGCTCGATTACCAGAACCTGGCTTCGGGCTATGCCGAAATGCTGAAGCACGGGCTCATCAGCAACCCTGAGAACTGGGGCGAGCTGCTCCGCTTTGACCTCAACGACGTGGACTATGCCCAGCTGGGCGAAATGGTGGCCAAGAGTGTGGCCATCAAGCAGCGTGTCGTGGAGGAAGACCCCACGGAGAAGGGACTCCGCAAGGTGCTGAACCTCGGACATACCATAGGACATGCCCTGGAGAGCCTGGCCATGGAAGAGAACCGTACCGTACTTCATGGCTATGCCGTGGCATGGGGACTGGTCTGCGAGCTCTACCTGAGTTGCGTCCTCTGCCAGTTCCCTACAGACCGCATGCGCCAGACGGTGCAGTGCATCAAGGAGCGGTACGGGCAGTTCCTCTTCACCTGCAAGGAGTATGACAGGCTCTATGCCCTGATGCAGCACGACAAGAAGAACCAGGGGGACACCATCAACTTCAGCCTCCTGGCCGACATCGGTGACATAAGGCTCAACCAGACTGCCACCAAGGAACAGATCTTCGAGGCTCTGGACTTCCTGAGGGAAGGGAATTGACAATGGGGGGGCAATTAACAATTAATTATTAATTGTTTTATTGTCACAATGCGCATTCAACTTTTAATCACTAAACTTATAAAATTCGCTAATCTATGAGAAAAATGCTACTTGCAGCCCTTATGCTGCTCACGCTGCCCCTGGCAGCCAAAGACAAGGCAAAGAAGACAAGCGGCAACCCCATCCTGCCCGAGTTCCATGCCGACCCTGAGGTGTTGTTCTCCAACCAGACGGGTAAGTTCTACATCTACTCCACCACCGATGGCGCAGCCGGATGGGGTGGCTACTATTTCACCGTGTTCTCCAGTCCCGACCTCGTCAACTGGACACACGAGGGTATCATGCTCAACCTCAACACCGACGTAGCATGGGCCAGCGGCAACGCCTGGGCTCCCTGCATCGAGGAGGTGAAGCAGAAGGACGGCACGTACAAGTACTATTTCTATTTCAGCGGCCATGACACGAAGCGCAACCGCAAGTCCATCGGAGTGGCCGTGGCCGACACGCCTACGGGACCCTTCAAGGACCTGGGCCACCCCATCGTCTATGACCTGCCTGAGGGAGTGCGTGGCGGACAGCAGATTGACGTGGATGTCTTCACCGACCCTGTGAGCGGCAAGCACTACCTCTACTGGGGCAACGGCTACATGGCCGGGGCCGAACTCAACGACGACATGGTGAGCCTCAAGCCCGGCACCACCACGGTGATGACCCCCAAGGGCGGCACCCTGCAGGACTATGCCTTCCGCGAGGGAGCCTACGTCTTCTACCGCAACGGCAAGTATTACTTCCACTGGAGCGTGGATGATACGGGTTCGCCCAACTACCACGTGGCCTACGGCACCAGCACCTCGCCCCTCGGAAAGATCGAGGTGGCCAAGGACCCCATCGTGCTGATACAGAACCCCGGGAAGGACATCTACGGACCGGCACACAACAGTGTGCTGCAGATACCTGGACGCGATGAGTGGTACATTGTATATCACCGCATCCACAAGGGGTATCTCTTCCCCCAGCGCATGGACCCAGGATTCCATCGCCAGGTGTGCATCGACCGCATGTACTTCAACGAGGACGGCACCATCCGTCGCGTCATTCCCACCCAGGAAGGCGTTGCTCCTGTCAAGAAGGTAAAGAGGGCTAAGTGACATGGGCATCTCCTTATATATAGACAAGGTAAGGCTTGCCGTCCTGAAGAGACTGGGCAAGACGAAGAAGTCCGGACGCACGTATGCGGCATGGGCAGCCAAGGGACACCTCAAGGAACCTCTGGTGACGTTTCTCATACAGAGCCACGACAAGAGTCTCCAGGTGTGCCATGTCCTGCCCAAGCTGCGCACTTTCCCCCGTTCGGAGATAGTGGTCATCGATGATGGTTCCTCCCTGGAGCACACCGCACGCCTGGCCCGTGAACTGACGGGTGCCAACGAGTTTCTGGTGCGTGCCAACGACCTCTACGAGAACATCACCTACGACAAGTGCCTGCGTTTCTGCAACGGACGCTACGTGGCACTCCTGCAGGACGATGACGACTTTGCCGATGGCATGAAGTGGGCCGAGACGGCCGTCAGGCTCTTCCAGGCCCATCCCGACATGGCCATACTGGGCGGCTTTGACGGGCGCAAGGTACACTTCGTCCGCAAGGAGAACGGAGAGAGGACGTACCAGAGCGAGAGCATGGTGCTCGACGGTGAAGGCCGCCCCAAGGCCGGACAGCCCGACTTCCGTTTCGTCATGACGGTGAACAGGGCTCCCATGTGGCTGGACAGGAAACTCTTCCTGCAGCACCTGCATCACATCGACTACAGGTTCGCACCCTTCCAGAGTGACGACTACGAACTCTGCCTGAGGGCCTGGACCAAGAATCTCAAGGTGGGCTGGTACGATGCACACTTCACCTCGCTGGCCGCAGGAGGCATGCGCCTCTGGAACAACGCCTTCACCAAGGAGATGACAGCCCGCAACGCCCCACTCCTCTACGACCTCTACCAGCAGAGGGAAACCGACATCATGCGGCTCATCGAAGAGGCATGAGAAGCTGCTCCCCGTAAGTTGTTTCGCGGATTACCCAACGGTTTTTGGATAAAACTCCCAAAAAAAGTTGCGGAATCCGCGAAATCTGTATCATGCATTTTGCCATTTCGAAACTTTTGCTTACTTTTGCACCCGAAAATCAAATATCCACAAAAAAGAGATGGACGACTATCACGCGGAGAACATGAAACAGTAAGGCCAGGATGCACGCAGACGGCGTACCTCCTGCGCCCTCATTTTGCCACGAATCAAGAAAGGAGGAACAACCCGATGCTTACATTCTGGAACATCAACCATGGTCTGCAGACCATCGACAAGTGGGAACCCAACTGCTGGGTTCAGGTGACTTGCCCCTCGCAGGATGACTGCGATTTCCTGGAGAACACGCTCCATGTACCCGACTATTTCCTGCCCGACATTGCCGATACCGAAGAACGGGCGCGCTACGACATCGATGAGGGATGGATCCTCATCATCCTGCGTGTGCCCTATGCCAAGGAGACCAACAGCCGCACACCCTTCACCACCATCCCCATGGGTATCATCCTCAAGGGCAATGTGTGCATCACGGTATGCCACTACGAGACGAGCATGATGATTGACTTCGTCAGCTACCAGCAGAAGCGGGGACTGGGATTCACGGACTCCGTCGATCTCACCTTCCGGCTCTTTCTCTCCTCGGCAGTGTGGTACCTGAAACGGCTCAAGCAGATCAGTACGCTCATCGAGAAGGCCAAGCAGGACCTGGACCACAAGGTGTCGAACACGGACCTCATCAACTTCAGCCGCCTGCAGGACTCGCTGACCTATTTCACCACTTCCATCCGCGGCAACGAGACGCTGCTCTCAAAGCTCAAGTTCAAGCTTCCCGTGGATGAACTGGATGCCGACCTCATCGAGGACGTCAGCATCGAGATGAGCCAGGCACGCGAGACGAGTCTCATCTACTCCAACATTCTCGACTCCACGATGGACACCTACGCCAACGTCATCAACAACAACATGAGCAACGTCATGAAGATGATGACCTCCTGGAGCATCATCCTCATGCTCCCCACCCTGGTGGCTAGTTATTTCGGCATGAACCTCCTCAACGGCATGGAGTCCTCATGGTATGGTTTCCCCCTCGCTCTCCTCATCTCTTTCCTGCTCATCGTCGTCTTCTGGTGGTACTTCAAGCGCAAGTCACTCTTCTGATGAAGAGTTCATAGTTGGGAGGTTATGGGTTATGGGTTATAGGTTATGGGTTATAGGTTATCGAATGGGTTATGGTTGGTTTTGAGGCTGTATTCAGGTTATGGTTCTCATCCACGATTGAGCAGCCATGAACTTTAACCAACAAACTAAATCTCTAACCCCTTCGATAACCTATAACCTATAACCCATAACCCATAACCTATAACCCATAACCTCCCAACTATGAACTATGAACTATGAACTATGAACTAACTTTTGCATGTTTAATGCATTTATTTGCAAAAAATAACGGATAAATTAGGACGTATCAGTCTTTTTTATTTATTTTGCACCCTATATGGGTGCGAAACACGGATAATCCTGATGACACCCATGGTGTGAAATGAACTGAAAAACGAGTCTATTACTAAAACAAAAGTAAAATGATGAACTCTGACGAACTGATCGCCAAGGAGGCAGATCAAGTAATCAATCCCGAGAGCCCTGCTGAGGTGACGGCCGCAGAAGACCCCGCAGCAGAAGACCAAGCCACAGTTGACAACGCTGCCGCACAGGCCGAGAACCCCGCCCCGGAGGAGGAGGTGCAGATGCCGCTCTTCACCAACAAGGAGGAGGTACTGGCACGTGCACAGGAGATTGCCGGCAGCGAGGAGGGCAGTGACCGACAGGAACTGGACACGCTGAAGCAACTCTTCTACAAGTTCCGCAAGGCAGAACTCATGGCCGAGCGCACCGCCTTCATCGAGGCCGGAGGTGAGGCTGATGCCTTCATGCCGCAGCTCGACCCCACCGAGGAGACTTTCAAGCAGGCCATGCAGACCATACGCCAGCGACGGGCGGAGCAACAGGCCGAACAGGACCGCATCAAGCAGGAGAACCTAAAGCGCAAGCAGACCATCATCGAGCGCATCAAGGAGATGGCCAGTTCGCCCGAGGAGGCCAACAAGTCATACGATGAATTCCGCGGCCTTCAGGCAGAGTGGAAGGAGATAAAGGCCGTACCCGCCGAGAATGCCACCGAACTGTGGAAGAACTACCAGCTCTGCGTGGAGCAGTTCTACGACCTGCTGAAGATGAACAGCGAGATGCGGGAATATGACTTCAGGAAGAACCTGGAGGCCAAGACGCGCCTGTGCGAGATGGCCGAGAAGCTGGCCGACGAACCGGATGTCATCAGTGCCTTCAACCAGCTCCAGGCTCTTCATCAGGAATACAAGGAGACGGGGCCCGTGGCCAAGGACCTCCGTGAGGACATCTGGAACCGCTTCAAGGCAGCCAGCACGGTCATCAACAAGCGCCATCAGGACCATTTCCTCGCCCTCAAGGCCAGGGAAGAGGAGAACCTGACACGCAAGACGGCTCTCTGCGAGCAGGTAGAGGCCATCGACACTGCCGCCCTCAAGAGTTTTGCCGAATGGAACACGCTGACAGACAAGATTATCGCCCTGCAGGCCGAGTGGAAGACCATCGGCTATGCACCCCAGCGCATGAACACCCAGATCTTCGAGCGTTTCCGTGCTGCCTGCGACAAGTTCTTCCAGCAGAAGGCAGCCTATTTCAAGACCGTCAAGGCGGAGCTCAACGACAACCTGGCCAAGAAGACGGCCCTGGTGGAGAAGGCCGAGGCTCTCCAGGACAGCACCGAATGGCGTTCTGCCAGCGACACCTTCATCCAGTTGCAGAAGGAATGGAAGACCATCGGTGCCACGCCCCACAAGTATTCCGAGGCTCTCTGGAAGCGTTTCATCGCAGCCTGCGACCATTTCTTCGAGGAGAAGAACAAGGCCACGGCGGGACAGCGCAACGAGGAGAAGGAGAACATGGCACACAAGCAGGCCATCATCGAACAGCTGCAGGCACTGCTGGAAGACCCCACACAGAACGATGCCGCACAGCGTGTGCGCGACCTGCAGAAGGAGTGGAACGAGGTGGGTCACGTGCCTTTCCGCGAGAAGGACAACCTCTACAAGAAGTACCGCACGGCCTGCGATGCGCTCTACAAGCAGTTCAACCTCTCTGCCCAGTCACGGCGGCTCAGCAGTTTCAAGTCGCGCCTGAAGGACAATGTCAGCGAGAACGGCACCAGCGGACTGGGTCGTGACCACGACCGCATGATGCGTGCCTACGAGGCATTGCGCAACGAAATACAGACCTACGAGAACAACATCGGCTTTCTCAGTGCCAGTTCCAAGAAGGGCAATTCTCTCGTGGACGAGATGAAACGCAAGGTAGATAAGCAGAAGGAGGAACTCAACCTGCTGGCCCAGAAGATTAAGGCCGTGGAGGAGGAGATGAGGAAGGGCGAGGCATAACTCCCCCATTCCATAC